>NZ_CASEGO010000004.1 GCF_949287625.1 uncultured Brachyspira sp.
AAAAGTAATAAGTGGAAAAAAGAACTATCAATAGCATTAGCAGAGAATTTTCATCTGTTTGAAAATTGACAAACTATATTTGTTTAGGTATATACTAAATTTAGTAATTTATCATACAGGTAATACTTAATTAGTACTATTTAATACTAATTTTAATACTTGCACTTTTTGCTTTGGGATTCGCCAAAAGTTGAATAAAAAATTGACAAAATTAAAAATTTTAAGCATTATAATAGTATTATTTATTTTCTTTTATAACATTATTATGAACAAAAAACATCATATTAATAAATACATAAAGTATCATCATACTTGCTATTATAAGCTCAAATATAGCTATACCGCTCCATATATAAGAATACCCGCCATTAATACTTTTTGAATAATTGGCATATTTAAGCAAAGCCTGAGCACCAACAGCCAAAGGGAAAGTATAAGCTGCAAATAGAGGTATAAACTTAATTCTAAAAGCCCTTATAAGAGATAAATAAACCTTAAATGTGGTAAATAATCCCAAAGCCAAAAGAAAATTAAGCAAAGCTGTATTGTAAGTTTGAAAAGCTGTTAAATAACCGCATAAACAAAGATTGGCAGGAGCACCCATTACAGCAAAAGCAGGAAATCTGTCATCAGGCAAAGGCTCATGAAAAATAATTCTATAAAATATAAAAGGAAATATTATAATATAAAGAGCAGTTCCTATATAAACTATTATCTGGGATACTTGAGGAACCCCCATATTAGCACCAGAAACTGTGGCAACAACTATACCAATAGGCGGAACAAACCAGCTAGGCAGCATATGCTGTAAATCTTTTAAGTTAATCCTATGTACTATAAATGTAAAAGCAAATATTATATGTACAGCGATTGCAATAACCCACATAGCTATACCAAGAGGTCTTACAAACTGTACGACAGAAGATGATATAACCATAACAGCCATATCAAGAGTAGGAATAGTACTCCCTGCAACTGGGTGTTCTAAATCATTAAGAAAAGCACCAAATGATGAAAATATTTTAGTTATGATTGTAAGTATTAAAATAGATGAGATTACAGCACCAATATAAGCAAAATATTTAATACCAGTAAATATAGTCCAAGCATTAAATATACCGCCTACACCTAGTGCCAAACCAGTAAGAGCCAAAGGCATTTTATTAATTTTGTTTATCATTTTTTATTACACTTTATTATTTGAAAATATTAGAAATTATAAAAAGAGGTTCTCATATTATAATGAAAACCTCTTTAATAAATTATTTATACAGTTATTTGCATAACCTCTTCTTCTTTATCGGTAGTTTCTACATTATCTTTTTTATCTAAATCGCCGCTATGTTTGTTATAAACATGCAATTTATTATATAATTTAACACCAGTACCTGCAGGTATCAAATGCCCTATAATAACATTTTCTTTAAGTCCAAGAAGTTTATCAACTTTTCCTTTAATAGCAGCATTAGTTAAAACTTTAGTAGTTTCTTGGAAAGAAGCAGAAGATATAAAGCTTTCAGTATTTAAAGCAGCCTTAGTTAATCCTAAAAGTACAGGCTTACCGCTTGCAGGAGAACCGCCTGCTTCTTCATAGCGTTTATTTTCTTCTTCAAACTCATATTTATCTACATACTGACCTACAATATATTTAGTGTCACCCGGATCAGTAATTTCAAGTCTTCTTAACATCTGTCTTATTATAAGAGCGAAGTGCTTATCATTAATACCTACACCCTGCTGCTTATATACTCCTTGAATCTCTTCAAGCAAATAAGTCTGTAAAGCCAAATCTCCCTGAGTTTCTAGTATGTCATGAGGATTTATTTTACCAGCACATAACTGAGTACCAGTTTTTACATAGTCTCCGTTTCTTACAAGAAGCATTTTACCATGAGGAACTAAATGCTTAGTTTCATCAAATTCATTTCTGATTTTAACTACTTTTTTACCCTTATGAGAACCGCCTATTTCAACCTCACCGTCAATACCAGCAATAATAGCAGTATCTTTAGGTTTCTGAGCTTCAAGTAATTCCTGTACTCTAGGAAGACCTCCAGTAATATCCCTACTTTTCTGCTGTATACGAGTAGTTTTAGCTATAACCTCACCTATTTCAACTTTTTGGTTATTTTCAACCATAAGCTGAGCACCATTAGGTATATCTGTTTCAAAAGGATCGCCCTCGCCTGTAATCAATATTTTAGGCTGCATACTGGCATCTTTAAACTCCTGAATGATATTAGTTACGTTTCCAGTCTGCTCATCTATAGATTCAACTAAAGTTCTTCCAGGGTTAATATCCTGCCATCTTACAATACCTGATTTTTCAGAGATGATAGGCTCGTTATAAGTATCAAAGCTGGCTATAACAGTATTAGGTTCTATAAATACATGTTCATCAACTTTATATTCACTTCCTACTTTAATAGCAATAGAGTGTTTAACACCTGTAATCATTACATATTTATCATCATCAGTAACTATCAAAGTACCATTATGAGTAGCTTTTATTTCACTTCCATCTTTAGTATTTGCAATAACGTCTCCTATAAGAACCTTAGCATTATTTTCAACCAATAATTCTTTTATAGTATTTTTCTCAAATTTTTCGAGTACACGTCTTATAATCAAATCACCCTTTCTAGCAGTAATTTTCACACCATTAGGCTGAACAACATAGTTTGAGAATTGTTCTATATATATAGGATAATTAACTTTAACTTCATTTTCTTCAACCATCTGAGTAGCAACACCGCCGATGTGGAAAGTTCTCATTGTAAGCTGAGTACCAGGCTGACCAATACTTTGAGCAGCAACAACACCAACAGCCTCCCCAATAGAAGCAAGATTATTAGTAGATAAACTTCTTCCATAACATTTCTGACAAACACCCATTCTGCTTTCACAAGTAAGAGGGTGTCTTATTCTTATTTTTTCTATACCAGCTTTTTCTATAATGTCCCCAATCTCTTCAGTAATTTCAGTATTAGCAGGACAAATAAGTTCTTTAGTAACTGGGTGATAAATATATTCATTACTGAAGAAACCAACTATACGGTTTTTAAGAGGATCAATAATTTCGTCCCCAGATTTTATAGCTTCTATTTCAATACCTTTAACAGTACCGCAGTCATGCTCAGAAACAACAACTCCTATAGCAACGTCTACTAACCTTCTAGTAAGATAACCAGCATTAGAAGTTTTTAATGCAGTATCAGCAAGACCTTTTCTAGCACCGTGAGTAGAAATAAAGTATTCTTGTACAGTAAGACCTTCTTTAAAGTTAGATATAATAGGAAGCTCAATAATTTCACCTGAAGGTTTAGCCATAAGTCCCCTCATACTAGCAAGCTGTCTTATCTGCTGCTTAGAACCTCTAGCTCCAGAGTCTGCCATTATATATACTGGATTAAATCCGTCTTGGTCTTGTCTTAAATTATCCATCATAGCTTCAGTTATTTTACCTTCAACAGTAGTCCAAAGGTCGATAACTTTCTGCTTTTTCTCATCTGTAGTAATAACACCATTCTGATACTGTGTTTCAATATTCTCTACCTGTTTTGTAGCTTCTTCTATTTCATGCTTTTTCATTGGCGGTATAAGTATATCCGCTATAGAAATAGTAGAACCAAATACAGTAGCACTCTTATATCCAAGTTCTTTAATATCATCAAGCATATTAACAGTCACAGCTGTACCATGTTTTAAATATACTTCATGAATAAATTTAGCTAAATCTTTACTGTTAAAATCTCTGTTTTGGAATCTAAAATCTTCTGGAATAACCTCATTAAATTTTAATCTTCCAACAGAAGTTTCAAGGAATTGTTCTTCACCGTCTTTATTTTTCATTAGTACTTTAATTCTAGCTTCAAGCTCAACCAAATTATTATCATAAGCAAGAAGAGCATCTTTAGGAGAAGAGAATATTTTTCCCTCACCTTTAATACCAGTTCTTAGTTTGGTTAAATAACTAATACCAAGTACTATATCCTGAGTAGGGTTAACAATAGGCTCTCCGTTTGCAGGGTTTAATATATTATGAGGGGCAAGCATCAAAGTCCAAGCCTCAATCTGAGCCTCAGCAGAAAGCGGAGTATGAACTGCCATCTGGTCGCCGTCAAAGTCAGCATTGTAAGCGTGACAAACTAATGGGTGAAGCTGAATAGCTTTTCCTTCAACAAGTACTGGTTCAAATGCCTGAATACCAAGTCTGTGAAGTGTAGGAGCTCTGTTTAATAAAACTGGGTGCTCTTTAGCTATTTCTTCTAATACGCCCCAAACTTCTTCTCTGCCCTCTTCTACAAATCTTTTTGCAGATTTTATATTATGAGCTGAATTAATTTCAACTAATTTTTTCATAATAAATGGTTTGAATAATTCAACAGCCATTTTTTTAGGAAGACCGCATTGATGCATTTTAAGTCTAGGACCAGCAACAATAACAGAACGGCCTGAATAGTCAACACGTTTACCCAAAAGGTTTTGTCTGAAACGACCCTGCTTACCTTTAAGCATGTCAGAAAGCGATTTTAAAGGTCTGTTACCCGGACCCTTAACTACTTTTTTACGTCTGCTGTTGTCAAATAAAGCATCAACAGCCTCCTGAAGCATTCTTTTTTCATTTCTTATAATGATGTCAGGAGCTCTTAAAACTAATAATCTTCTTAAACGTATGTTTCTATTAATAACTCTTCTGTAGAGATCATTCAAGTCTGAAGTAGCGAAACGTCCGCCGTCAAGCTGAACCATAGGTCTTAAATCTGGAGGAATTACAGGCACTACATCAAGTATCATCCAAGTAGGATCATTTCCGCTAGCCTTAAAGTCTTCAAAGATTTCAAGACGCTTTCTCAAACGTCTGTCGCTCTTCTCCCCTTTTTTAATCATCTCTTCTCTGAGTTTTCTAATCTCTTCGTCCATATCAAGGTCTTTAAGCATATCACGTATGCCCTCAGCACCTATACCTATCCTTATATTATCGCCATATCTGTCTAAAGCCTCATTATATTCATCTTCAGTTAAAAGATCGCCTTTTGAATAGGCACTGTCGCCTGCATCAATAACAACATATCTTTCAAAATAAAGTACACTTCTTAAATGAGCAATATTCATATTAAGAAGAAGTCCTATTCTTGAAGGAGTGTTTCTATAATACCAAATATGAGCAACAGGAGCAGCCAATTCTATATGCCCCATTCTCTCACGTCTTACCTTAAAATGAGTAACTTCAACACCGCATTTATCGCAAACTACGCCTTTATAACGAATACTTTTAAACTTACCGCAGTAACATTCATATTCTTTAGTAGTTCCGAATATCTTTTCACAAAAAAGTCCGTCTCTTTCAGGTCTTAAAGTTCTATAGTTGATAGTTTCAGGTTTTTTTACCTCACCATAACTCCATTCTCTCATAACCTGAGGACTTGCTATACTAATTTTTATTTGGTCAAAGTTTGAAAATTGCATATACTTAAACTTCTCCTAATTATTTAAAAATCTGTGTTTTCTTTTTAGTTTTTTGTCTAAGCTCTTTTTCAGTAGAAGGAAGCTGATTGCCCTCTTCATCATGAATAGTAATATTAAGACCCAAACCTCTAAGTTCCTGAACTAATACGTTAAAGCTTTCTGGTATACCCGGAGAAGATATAACATCGCCTTTAACAATAGATTCGTATATTCTAGCACGTCCTGTCATATCATCTGATTTAACAGTTAAGAACTCTTGAAGCATATTTGCAGCTCCGTAAGCCTCTAATGCCCAAACTTCCATCTCTCCTAAACGCTGACCTCCGAACTGAGATTTACCTCCCAAAGGCTGCTGAGTAACAAGTGAGTAAGGTCCTGTACTTCTGGCATGTACTTTATCTTCAACTAAGTGATTAAGTTTAAGCATGTACATGTATCCTACAGCTACTTCATTTTTGAAAGGCTCGCCTGTTCTTCCGTCATAAAGTCGAACCTTTCCATTAGGATTCATACCGCTTGTAACAAATGCTTCTCTCAAAGCCTCTTCTTTTGGTCCTTCAAATACAGGACAAGCATATTTAAGTCCCATTTTATGACCAGACCAGCCGAGCAGCATCTCAATTACCTGACCTATATTCATACGTGAAGGTACACCTAATGGGTTAAGACATATATCTACTGGAGTACCATCTTCCAAGAAAGGCATATCTTCTATTGGCATAATTCTAGCAACAACCCCTTTGTTACCGTGACGACCTGCCATTTTATCGCCTTCCTGTATTATACGTTTTTTAGCTAAGAATACTTTTACTACTTCCTCAACTCCCGGCTTCAATTCATCTCCGTTTTCTCTGCTGTATACTCTTACATCTATAACAGTACCCTCTTTACCATGAGGCACTCTTAAAGAAGTATCTTTTACATCTCTTGCCTTTTCACCGAATATTGAGTGAAGAAGTCTGTATTCCGGAGTTATTTCAGTTTCTCCTTTTGGAGTTACTTTACCTACTAATATATCGCCTGCTTTTACTTTAGCACCTATTCTTACAATACCTCTTTCATCTAAGTTTTTGAAAGCAGAATCTGATACATTAGGTATATCTCTAGTAATATTTTCTTTATCTAATTTTGTTTCACGAGCTTCTACAGAAAACTCTTCTATGTGGATAGAAGTAAATACATCTTCCTGAACTAATCTTCTGCTTAAAAGTATAGCGTCCTCAAAGTTGTATCCTTCAAAAATCATGAAAGCAGCTAAAACATTTCTTCCAAGTGCTAACTCACCATGATCAGTTGCAGGTCCGTCGGCTAAAAGACCTCCAGCCTTAACTACATCGCCTACATTTACTACAGGTCTTTGGTGATAATTAGTGTCTTGGTTAGTTCTTTGATATTTTACTAATTCATAAACATCAAAATCATCATCACTGTTTTGTTTTGTAGGTTTAATTATGATTTCATCATGTACAACTTTTATAACCTTTCCAGCTCTTTTTGCATGTACTGCTATTCCAGTACCAGGCTGACAGATTTTTGCCTCTACACCTGTTCCCACTATAGGAGCTTCCGGATAAAGCAAAGGAACACTTTGACGCTGCATGTTTGAACCCATCAAAGCTCTGTTAGCATCGTCATGCTCTAAGAATGGTATTAATGAGCTTGAAAGAGAAACTATCTGCTGAGGTGAAACGTCCATATACTGAACCTGATCTGGTGAAGAATATGGGAATTCACTTCTGTATCTTGTTGATATAAGATTTTCTTTAAATGTTCCGTCTTCATTTAAAGGAGCATTAGCATCAGCAATATGGTATCTCTCCTCATCATGTGCTGTTAAGTATTCTATTTCATCTGTTACTTTTCCGTCAATTACTTTTCTGTATGGAGTTTCTAAGAATCCATGTTTATTAATTTTAGCATAAGTAGCAAGTGAAACTATAAGTCCGATATTTGGTCCTTCAGGAGTTTCAATAGGACATATTTTACCATAGTGAGTATGGTGTACGTCTCTTACTTCAAAACCAGCTCTGTCTCTAGTAAGACCTCCCGGACCTAAAGCATTTAATCTTCTTTTATGTGTAATCTCTGATAATGGATTGTTCTGATCCATAAACTGAGATAATTGGCTTGTGCCGTAAAACTCTTTTATTACAGCCTGTATAAGTTTAATGCTTACAAGTGACTGAGGAGTTACTGCTTCCATATCCTGCATTTGCATTCTTTCTTTGGCTATACGCTCCATTCTAGTAAACCCAGCTTTTATTTGTATAGCAAGCAATTCTCCTACGCTTCTTACACGTCTGTTTCCTAAGTGATCTATATCATCTAACTGTTCTTCATTAATAAATACTTTTATTAAAAAACGAATAGTTTCTATTATATCTTTATGTCTTAAAACTTTATCCTGTTCGCTTTCAGGGAAGTTTAATCTTTTATTGATTTTATAACGTCCTACATCTCCTAAAGCATATAATTTAGGATCAAATACCAAGTCATTACATGTTCTTACAACGTTTTCTATTAAGGCAGGTTCCCCTGGTCTTATAACATTATATATTTTTGTACATGCTTCTTCTTGATTTTTAGTAGTATCTTTATCTAAAGTATTAATTATAGTAACATTATCTTTTATTGCTTCCATATTTAATACTGATATTTCTTTAATTCCGCTCATTAAAAGTCTTTCAGCAAGGTTTGTATTGATAAGCTCACCTGGGTTTAATATAATTTCATCTGGGTTTTCTGTATCAAATACTGTAGAATAAGAACGTCTTCCTATTAGGGCTTCTTTCTTTTCATCATCTGAAAGTTTTTCTAATGATATATTATCTACTTCATAAAATAATTTCAAAATTTCTTCATTAGTTGTGATACCAATAGCTCTTAAAAATACTGTAACAGGAAGTTTTTTCTTTCTGTCTATTCTAACATACATAATGTCTTTTTTGGTATCAAGCTCAAATTCAAGCCAAGTACCTCTGTCTGGAATGATTTTAGCTACAAACATAGCATCTCTGTCACTTCTATTGAAAACAACACCAGGAGATCTGTGAATTTGAGAAACTACAACACGTTCAGCACCATTAATGATAAATGTGCCTCTGTCGGTCATAGCAGGTATATCGCCTACAAAAATTTCTTGTTCTATAATTCTTTCTGGGTCTCTTACAGTTAATTGAACTTTTATTTTAAAAGGATAAGCGTAAGTTTTATCTCTCCTTCTGGCTTCTTTTTCTGTAATTTTAGGCTCACCTATAGAGTATGATATAAACTCTATCTGCATTTTTTCATTGGAAGCCACTATAGGAAATATAGAGGTTAATACTTCCTGCAATCCTTCATTTTTTCTTTTATTTTCAGGTACATCCTTTTGAAGGAAGCTCTCGTATGACTCTTTCTGTATAGCGAGGAGATCAGGAGGTTCTATTACGGAAGCCGAACGTGAAAAGTTTACACGTCCATTTTCTATCCTATATTTCTTTGCGAACTCTACCCCTCGTTCTGGATATACTTTATTATCTATCGGAATGTTATTGGCCATATTAAAAGATCTCCACAATTAAACGCTTTTTATAATTGAATTGACAAAAACAGTAATAAGAAGGGTACAAGCGTATCATACCCTTCTTAATATTTAAATCATTAAATGTTAATGATATATTTACAAAAATAATTATTTAACTTCAACTTTACCGCCTGCAGCTTCTAATTGTTTTTTGATTGCTGCTGCTTCATCTTTAGAAACGCCTGATTTGATAGTTTCTCCGCCTTTTTCTACTGCATCTTTAGCTTCTTTTAAGCCTAAGCCGCTAACTGCTCTAACTTCTTTAATAAGAGCGATTTTTTTATCAGCTTCAAAACCTGTAAGAATGATATCAAATTCATTTTTTTCTTCTTCTGCTGGAGCTGCTGCACCGCCTGCTGGAGCTGCTGCTACTGCTGCAACTGGCATAGCTGCTGTTACATTAAATTTTTCTTTAATAGCTTCTACTAATTCATGAAGCTCGATAACTTTCATTTCTTCTATTGCTTGTAATATTTCTTCTTTACTTAAAGCCATTGTTTATCTCCTTAAAAATTGTTTAATAATTTTCTTTAGTTTTTAATAATTTTTCAGCATATTAAGCTGATTTTTTCTTTTCTTCTTCAACACTGTCAAGCACATAAGCAAGCTCTGATATAATGCTTTGCAAGCTGTTTGCAAAACTTGATATAGGAGACTCGAGTGCTGTAACAAGATGAGAAAGCAAAACTTCTCTTGGCGGAATATTTGCTACAACTTGTACTTGTGCTGGGTCAAGTAAATCTTCACCCATATAGCCGCCTTTGATTTTTATTTTGTCATTTTTCTTAGATGCTTCGCTTATTACTTTAGCTGCACCTGGTACATCTTCCTTAGCAAATACTACTGCTGTAGGATTGACAAACATTTCATCTTTTACTTCTCTGCCTAACTCTTTTAAAGCAATATCAACCAAAGAGTTTTTACATATTTTCATTGAAGAAGAAGTCTTAGCTAATTCACGTCTTAAATCTGTAAGCTGAGATACTGTTACTCCTCTGTAATCGAAGAATACCAATCCTGCACAGCCGCCTATACTTTCTTTAAGAAATGATACTGTTTCAATGTTTTTCTTATTAGGCATACTACCACCTCTATTATATTAAACCATTTCGCCGTAACTATTCATATAATGGGATCACAAAATATGACTTCGCTAAAAACAAAACAGGTTTATCGCTAAATTAATTACATTTTGATTTTTTTATGATCTATTTTTATACCTACACCCATTGTAGATGTTACGCCTACTGCTTTAATGTATTCGCCTTTCAAATCTGTAGGTTTTTTTCTTAAAATTTCATCATAGAATGCTTTGAAATTTTCATTTAATTGAGAAGCATTCATAGAAGCCTTACCGATACCCATTCTTACTATACCATTTTTATCAGCTCTGTATTCCATTCTTCCAGCTTTGAAACTTTTTACAGCCTGAGCTATATCAAGTGTAACTGTTCCTGTTTTTGGGTTAGGCATAAGACCTTTTCTTCCGAGAATTTGTCCTAATTTACCTACTTCTTTCATCAAATCTGGTGTAGAAATAGCAACATCAAAGTCAGTATATCCGCCTTTAACTTTATCTATCAAATCTTCAAAACCAACTTCCATAGCTCCTGCTGCTTTTGCCTCATCAGCTTTCTCACCTTGAGCAAATACTACTACTCTTTTTTCTTTACCAAATGCATTTGGGAATGATAATGTATCTCTTATTGAGTGTTTCGGTAATATATTAAGGTTTATTGTTACCTCAATAGTTTCATCAAATTTACAGGTAGCGTTTTTCTTAGCTAAATCAATAGCCTCTTCTACTGAATAGAGTTTTAATCTCTCTACTTGCTTACGTATAGCGTCGTAACGTTTGCCACCTATTTTCTTTTCTTTTGCTGCCATAATTATTTTCTTCCTTTTCTTTCAAACGTCTACTTCCATTTATTCTAATCAATAAATGGTATGCCTCTTAAAATATTATTCTACTTTTATACCCATAGCACGAGCTGTACCCGCAACTATCTTTTTTGCTGCTTCTATATCATTAGCTGACATATAAGCCATTTTTTCCTGAGCTATTTCTTCAAGCTGCTTTTGATTAATTGTAGCAACTTTAGTTTTATTAGGCTCTCCAGAACCTTTCTCTATGCCCAATTTTTTCTTAATTAAAGTAGAAGTAGATGTACCTTTAGTAACAAAAGTATATGTTTTATCTTCATATACTGTTATATAGGTATTTAATATCTGCCCTTTCATTTTAGAAGTTTTTGCATTAAAATCCTTAACGAAAGCGGCTATTTGTATCTGCTTCTGACCTAATGCTGGTCCTAATGGCGGAGCAGGTGTTGCCTCTCCTCCCGGTATGCGAACCTTTACAATACCAACTACTCTTTTAGCCATTTTTACTACCTCTTGATTTATTTATTTTTATAATTTCTTTACCTTATTAAACTCTAATTCTGTAGGAGTACTTCTGCCGAATATTTCTATTTTTACAGTTACTTTTCCCTTATCAGAATTAATATTTTCTATAACTCCGTTCAAACCATTGAAAGGTCCGTCTATTACCTGAACCTTTTCACCTATATCAAATTCCATTCCTATAATTTCATTTATCTCTGTTTTAGATTTTTCATCTCTATTTTCAAATATACGGGCAACATCTGCTTCACTTAAAGGAGTAGGTATTATATTACCCTCTTCTTTAGTTGTAGCATGACTGCCTATAAATCCTGCAACACCAGGAGTACGTCTAACCATAGACTGTGTTGCATCATTCATTATCATTTTTACTAAAACATATCCTGGATAAAAAAATTCTTCTTTCGATACTTTCTTTCCATTCTTTGTAGAAGTTACAGTTTCAGAAGGTATATATATATCAACTATTAAATCAGTCATACCATTTTCTTTAGCTCTTTTTTCTATACGTTCACGAACTTTATTTTCATAACCATGCTGAGTATGAACTATATACCATTTATAATCTTTTATATCAGCCATTTCTTCAGACATATTTTTCACCTATTATATCTATTTTTTCTCATGTAGCGAATAGCAAAATATATTACAAACAAAACAACTACAGCCAATATCAATACCAATGTAATTTTTGAAGATATCAATCCGCCCAAAACAGAACCGTCTAACAAAGCTCTAACCACAAATGTAAAAACATAGTCAGCAGCACCCAAAAAAACAGAAGCCGCTATAAGTAAAATTATAACAACAACTGTTTGATTTATAACATCCTGACGAGTAGGCCATACACTTCTTTCAAAAAGCTCTTTTTTAATTTCCTGTATAGAATTCAAAAAACTATTTTTCTTTTTATCTGCCATAAAGCTTACCTTAAATTATTTTTTAATAATTAAGAATTATTCAGGTCAGACAGGAGTCGAACCTGCAACACCCGGTTTTGGAGACCGGTGCTCTACCAATTGAACTACTGACCCAAAATTTATAAATATATTCTTAAAAAAGAAGTATTTATCTTGATACTTTTAATTCCTTATGAATTGTATGTTTTTTATCATGAGGACAATATTTTTTTAGTTCCAATTTTTCTGGTACATTTTGTTTATTTTTAGTTGTTATATAATTTTTTCTTTTACATTCTGTACATTGAAGATGTATTTGTTCGGTTTTTACTTTAGCACCTGCCATTGTTAGCTCCTCAAATTTATATCACCTATAATTTACAAGGTATCCTATTATATACCCAAAAATAATTTATGTCAATAACTAAATACAAAAATAATATTTTTATATAAAAACTATAAAAACATTATTTTTAACAGTATTAAACTATTGAAAAACAGATAAGATATATATATAATTTATAGCAAATTTTTTTTAAACGGAAAATTAAATATGAAACTCATTAAACAATTTACAATCATTTTTTCTATATACTCTATTGCTGATATTTTAAGCAAAACATTAAAACTTCCAATACCAGGTAATGTAATAGGAATGATACTTCTCTTTATACTGCTTATGCTTGGAATAATAAAAGAAAATCATATAGACGAAGCAAGCGATATCTTAATAGCAAATATGTCAATGCTTTTTATACCAGGTACTTTGGCTATAATGGACGAATACAAATATGTAAAAGATGAAATTATACCTTTTGTAATCATATGTGTATTTATGGTAGTAGTTATTATGGCTGCTACTGGATTATCTGCACAAATATTTGAAAAATTATTATCAAAATTGAGAAAATAATACTAAATTAGTTAGGAGATTAATTATGAAAGAACTGTTTATACAAAATCCTATAATACCAATAGTAATAACTTTAATAGCATACATAATATCATATACTATATACATAAAAACTAAACTTCCTATACTTACCCCTCTAGTAACCAGCGTAATATTAGTAGGGTTTTCTCTATACTTTATGAAAGTACCATACAGTGTATATAATGAAAGCGGCGGTAAATTTATAAATGCTCTTGTAGGACCTGCAACTGTTGTACTTGCACTTCCTATATACAGAAACCTGCCTATACTTAAAGCAAATCTGGCTGTTATATTAATAAGTATAGCAATAGGAAGTTCTATAGGAATAACTGGCATATTCATATCAGCAAAATTACTTGGTATATCTGAAGAGTTATTCCCTTCTCTATTAACAAAATCAGTTACAACTGCAATTGCCGTAGATATTACTGCTAATATGGGAGGAATGAGATCTATTACTGTTTTATCTGTTATTATTTCTGGAGTGGTTGGTGCTATAATTGCCCCATTTGTATGCAAGTTATTTAGAATAAAATCGCCTCTAGCCATAGGTCTTGCAATAGGAACATCTTCGCATGCCGTGGGAACAAGTAAAGCTATAGAAATGGGAGAGACAGAAGGAGCTATGTCTGGTCTTGCTATAGGAGTTGCAGGAGCTTTAACTGTTGTACTTCTTCCTATTCTTTATAAACTGCTTTTAATGATATGGGCTTAAGTGATATACATGCTGCAATTTTATATTTATGTATAATGATATTATTATATAATAATTTAAATTAATGTTTATATAATTCTATAGTGATTACAAAAAAACTACTATTACTTGAGAGAATAATAAATGCCTATGGCAAAAGAATAAACGAGTACATATATCTATAAACACAGCATCTTTATAGGTTATTTATTAATATTATCCTATATAAAAATATAAAATTAAAGAAGATCTGCTATCTTATATTAGATTCCATAATATTTACTATATCATTATTTCTAAAATACACATTGAATGTGTTTTCATCATCGCCGCATTCTACTCTTGACTCTATGCTGCCGTCTTCATTTATTTTTATCAGTATTTTATATATATCTATGTTATTATACCAATCATCATCTACATCTTTAAACATAAAGTCCCCATAGGCATTTTTAAGTTCCTCTCTTGAGTCTGATAATATATTAATATGAGATTTCAAATTATTAATAATATCCTCAAGTTTCCAAACCTTATGTATACCTATATCAAATAATGTTTCCAAATGCTTGCCGAAAACTTTCATAGGCTTAAATACTTTATACAATTCCCAATCATCTTCTTTTATATTGGCATCTGCTACATCAACTAAATCTTCTATATTTATCATAACTTATCTCCAAAAAATATATTTTATCAGTCAATTTTTTTATTAACTATATAAAGTAAAGGCAAAGCAATGCCTGAAAATATTATTATGCTGTAAAAAATACCTTCTATATCCAAATAATATTTGTACCCAATAGAAGCTGATTCTTTTCTAAAAGGAGTGGGTTTACTGTCTCCGTCTGGTCCTTTGCATTCCTGCTCTGAAAATAACACTATGAACATAAATGATAATATAAATAAATATTTCTTCATAAAATAATCTCTTTTTTTATATATAAAATTTTAGTATATTAAAAAAAATTAATAAGTCAATACTTAATTTTTATCATTGTAAAATTTATTTAAATAAATATTTTTAATTACTATATATGGTGATTTTTTTATTTTTAGATTATAATACTTTCCAAAATAATTCTAAAAATTAAAAAAAGAAGAAATACATATTATGAATGAAAATACTATAGTTTCTAAATTAACAAAAATATATGAAGAGTACGGATATAAAAAAATAAAATTAAGCAAATTTGAAGATTATAACTTATATAATAATTATAAAGATTTTCTTCAAACTGAACATATATTAACATTTATGAATCTCAATGGAAATCTTCAGTCATTAAGACCAGATGTTACATTATCTATAGTGAAAAACGTTCTAAAAGATAATGATAAATACACAAAAAAATTATACTACATAGAAGATATTTATAAAATAGATGAAGTTTCAAATGAGTATGAAGAAATACAGCAGGTAGGAGTTGAAATAATAGGAACTTTAACTAAATATTCAAACTTAGAAATTATAAGTATGGCAATAGATAGTTTAAAGACAATAAATAAAGAATATATACTAGAAATATCAAGTATAGATTTCATGTCCGCTTTAATAGATGAACTTAACCTAGATGAAGATAAAAAATTAGAAACTCTTAAATTAATATACAGCAAAAATAAACATGATTTAGAAAAAACATTAATATCAAATAATATAGATGATAAATTAAAAAACTATATCATATCCTTAATAGACATATCTGGAAACTATAAAGAAGTATTAGAAAAAATAGAAAATATAATAATAAATAATAAAATGCAGCAGGCATATGATGAATTAAAAAGCCTATTAGGAGTATTTGAAAACTATAATAACTTTGAAAATATACTTTTAGATTTCTCCATAGAAAGCAAATTAGGATACTATAACGGAATAATTTTTAAAGGATATATAAAAGGTAATAATGATGCCGTACTTTCAGGCGGAAGATACGATAAATTATTAGAAAAATTCAATGCTCATACACAAAATAAAAAAAATAAAAAGAATGCTATAGGCTTTGCTGTTTATATGGATAAATTATACAAAAAGAATACAGAAAAAAATGAATATGACTTTGATATATTAATACTATACAAAAGCGGTGATGAAAAAGAATTATTAAATAAAGTACATAGTTTTATAAGAGAAGGAAAGAAAGTAAGAACAGACATATATACTGATGAATATAATACAGAATATAATTATAAACAAAAATATATATTTGATAATAACACTCTAGTATAATTGTTAATTAACTTTATTTTTATTATCAAACAATACTATTCTTGTAACTGTAGGATTAAGTTTTACTATTGTTCCATCATCAAGTTTATGTTCGGTTAACATATTATTAGTTTTTTTTAGATTTAATTTTTTTACTTTTTTAGGCATATAATCCCCCCCTTTATTTAAAAGTATATAAATAATAATACGATTGTCAAGAAAATATGAAAAAATATTATTTTATCAAGTTTTTTTAACACATTACCAAATATTATTAGAAAATAAAATCATATAATAGGATATTAATTAAAAATATCAATACTTTTCTTCACATTATATTTAATTATAAGTAAATTTACCTTACTCTTATAAAATTATACTTAATTTTTATATATAAACAACTCTTATATATAAAAAGTGAAATTTATAAACAATTAAAAATCGTACTTTTTGCAGAACTATTTTATTATTATTTATAGTTATTTAAAATATATTATTTCTATAACTGAGCTTTGCCTGCAAATGATAAGGGTTATATTTTAGTATAAATTTGATAATTTATTCTAAAATATGATTTGATACGATTTGATAATAATTTCAATACTTGCAATTTCAAGAAGCGTGCTGAAGAAATCCTCCTACAACCAAAGGAAGTACTGTTAGGTATGGTGTCGGCAGCAACTTTTGCAAAAGTTTAATAAAAAATTTATAAACTTAAAAATTTTTAGTATATACCTAAACAAATATGCTTTGTCAATTTTGAGTTATTAATAAATGTAATTATAAGTTATAAATAATATAAAGTATTATCAGTTATTAATAAAATAAGTTTTATAAGTTTAAAATGTAAAATAAAGAATTTATTTTTTATAATAATAGATAATCAGCCGCACGTATCGTTGACATTTGATAAGAATAAACAATACCGTGCGGTAAGGTGCACGCGAAGCGTCCCGAACGAAGATGAGGGAGAGCTCGCGGTTGATAAACTTAAAAATTTTCATTAGTTACAATATAAAGCTCTCCTTCTGGAGTTACTATATAAGCCTCTTTATATTTAAAAGATTCATTTGTAAAAAAGTTAGTACCCATCAAAAATGCTGTAGTAGATAATGCATCAGCCTCTTCAGCATTGGTATGTACTATTGTAGCAGATATACTGTTGTAGGTAGGATACCCTATTTCAGCATCTATTATATGATGATAATTAGTACCGTCCTGAGTAAAATATCTTTCATAATCGCCGCTTGTAACTATAGTACAATTTGTGGCTTCAAGTAATCCTAAATAACCATCAGCATCATTTCTAGGATTTCTTATCGCTATAACCCAAGGGTTGCCCTTACTATTTACTCCATTAGCATATGTATCTCCGCCATAATCTATTAAATAATTTTTTATATTATTTTTAGCAAATACATCTTTTAATTTTTCTATTATATATCCTTTTCCATATGATCCGAAATCAAATGTTAATGGCTTTGATAATTTTAACATTTTTTTACCATCATCATTTGTTATTATATTCAAAGCTGAATAATCTATATATGACAAAGCATTATCTATATCTTCCTTTAACGGAACAGTTTGATTTTCTTTAACTCCGAATCCCCAAAGCTCTATTAAAGGTCTTATACTTATATCAAATGAAGGACTTAATTTAGAATATCTTAAACCTGTTTCAAATATATGTGCAAGCTCATCAGATAATGCTATATTAGTTTCACCGATTAAACTTTCTTTATTGATTTTAGCTATTTCAGAATTGACATTATATGGATTTAATATATTATCTATTCTGTTAATCTCATTTGTAATATCTTCTGTTAATTTATTCATAGTTTTATCTGAAGTTTGTGCTGTTATATTGAGTATTGTATCGCTTATTATTACAGTTGTCCTTATGTATTTATCTCTGCTTCTGTAAAAAGAAATTGCTATTATTAATGCTAATGCTATTATTGGTATAGCAAAATAAATCTTATTTTTCATAAATAAATCCGTACGTTTTTTATTATTTAATAAAACATTTATTAAAAATGATTGTAAAAATGATATTTTTAACTTACTTTTTATAAAAAACACATAAAAAAGACCATCAAAGTAAAAAATATTTACTAGCATATATAAAAGTTTGATATATATATTTATACGATGTTTTATATGTAGTATAATATTATAAAAAAATAATTATTCTGTAAAAAAATTGTAAAAATAAAGTAAATTCTATTGACATTAATATATTTTCTGCTATACTTATAATTGTAAAGATAATTTACAGGGTATTAATAGAAATTAAGGAGATTAAATATGACTAAAAAATTATTTGCTTTATTAATAACATTAACAATATTTTCAACTTCAAGTCTTTTCGCTGATTGGGTAGTACCTGCTTCTGCTCTTCCTCAAAAAGCAAGAACTTTTATAAAAAGAGTTTATCCTCAGGCACAAATATGGAAAGTAGAGAGAGACGGCGGAAAATTTGAAGTTAAATTATCAAACGGAGCTTCTATAGACTTTTCAGCTAACGGAACTTGGCTTAATATAGACGGAGAATATAATGGAGTACCTATGAGCGTATTGCCTCAGGCAGTTGCTAATACAGTAAGAAGATCTTATCCTCAGGCTAGAATGATAGATGTAGAGAAAGAATGGGGTAATTATAAAATAAAACTTAATAATATGATGGAATTATTTGTATCAGCTAACGGACAATTAATGGGACAAAAATGGGACGATTAAAACAAGGTTTATGAAAGAATAGCGGTTTATGGAAAATACTAAAAAAGAGATGTTTTCTTAAGCATCTCTTTTTTGTATTTAACATTTAAAATTATTATAGTAAACTACTTAAGCAGTTTGTATTAATTTACAATACTAAAAAGTACATAAAAGGCATTTATCTTATCTGCATATATAAATATCGCAGCATTATCAAGTAAATACCTCATTATACCTAAATCTATATAACATATTTTCAAAAGAAATTAGCAAGAAGTTTTTTATAAATACATCAGAATAGTTATTAAAATAGTTTATAAACAACTCTATTACTATTTGAAAAAATATTTCTTATACATTATAATATTTTGTAAATAAATTTAATAATAAAGAATAAAATATGATTAATATAGCATTACCTAAAGGAAGATTAGTAAATAAAGTGTATACTCTGTTTGAAAAAATAGGATATGAAAACAAAGAACTATTGGAAGATAACAGAAAATTAGTATTTGAAAATAAGGATAAAAATGTACGATACCTTATAGTAAAGCCTTCGGATGTAGGAATATATGTTGAGAAAGGAGTTGCTGATATTGGTATTGTAGGAAAAGATATACTTCTTGAAAATAATCATGATGTATATGAGCTTCTTGATTTGAAATTCGGAAAATGTAAGGTTTGTATGGCTTCTGTTAATGGATATAAAGAAGATATTGAGAGAAGATTGAGAGTTGCTACAAAGTATGTCAATATATCAAAAAATTATTTTAATTCTATAAACAGAGATGTTGAGATAATAAAATTAAACGGTTCTATTGAATTAGCTCCTATTCTCAATTTATCTGATGTGATAGTTGATATAGTAGAGACTGGAAGCACTTTAAGAGAAAATAATCTTGTAGTGATAAAAGATATTATTGATTATATAAGTGCAAGATTAATAGTTAATAAAGTAAGTTATAAGTTTAAAAATGATTTAATAAAAAAAATAGTAAAAAATATAGAAGAAGTTTTATAAGGAATTAGTATTATGATAAAAGTAATTAATTATAAAGAATGCAAATCATTAGATGATATATTACTTAGAAGCCAATTCAGTTATGATGATGTTAATGAAAAGGTAAAAGCAATACTTGAAGATGTTAAACAAAACGGAGATAATGCATTAAAAAAATATGCAAAGATGTTTGATAATGCTGAAATAGATAATTTAAGAGTAACAGAAAAAGAAATAGAAGAAGCCTATAACAGAGTTGATGAAAAGTTTAAAGAAACATTAAAACTAGCCTATAACAATATAGAAAAATTCCATAAAAAACAATTAAGAAACAGTTTTATAACCAATGAAGAAGAAGGCATTGTTATGGGGCAGATTGTAAACCCTATAGAAAAAGTAGGAGTTTATATACCTGGCGGCACAGCAGTTTATCCTTCAACAGTGCTTATGAATGTTATACCTGCAAAAGTAGCTGGAGTAAGTGAAATAATACTAGTATCTCCTCCAAACAAAGAAGGAAAAATTAATGATAATATACTAGCAGCTGCAAAAATAGCTGGAGTAAATAAAGTATTTAAAACAGGAGGAGCTCAAGCAATAGCTGCTTTAAGTTACGGCACAGAGTCTATACCAAAAGTATATAAAATAGTAGGACCTGGTAATATATATGTTGCTATGGCTAAAAGACTTGTATATGGAGAGGTATCTATAGATATGGTGGCAGGACCGAGCGAAGTATTAATAATAGCAGATGATACTGCAAATCCAATACATATAGCCTCTGATATGCTTGCACAGGCGGAACATGATAAATTAGCTTCAAGCATATTAATTACAACAAGTAAAAATATAGCAGAAAAAGTAAAAGAGGAATTATATAAACAGTTAGAAAAATTAAGCCGTAAGGATATAGCAATGGAATCCATAGAAAATAACGGCAGAATAATAATAACTGAAACTATATATGAAGCAGTATATATAAGCAATGAAATAGCACCAGAGCATTTAGAGATAAGTATAAAAGAGCCTTTCTCTGTATTAAGCAAAATAAAAAATGCAGGTTCTATATTTTTAGGTGATTATACCCCTGAAGCATTGGGTGATTATTTATCTGGGGCTAATCATGTAATACCTACAAGCGGAACAGCGAAATTTGCTTCTCCTTTATCAGTAGACGACTTTATAAAAAAATCTTATATAACTTACTATACCAAAGATGCATTAGAAAAAGTAAAAGACAATATAATTAACTTTGCAGAGCATGAAAGTTTAGAAGCACATGCCAATTCTGTAAAAGTGAGGTTTTAATTATATGAACTTTAATATAATTAAAGGTGATTGTCTTGAAGTACTCGATACTATAGAAGAAAACTCTATAGATATGATATTTGCTGATCCACCTTATAATCTTTCAAATAATGGAATAACTTGTCATGCTGGAAAAATGGTTAGTGTAAATAAGGGTGAATGGGATAAAAGTTTAGGTTTTGAAGAAGATACAGCTTTTCATGAAGCTTGGATATCAAAATGCAGAAGAATTTTGAAAGATGAAGGCACCATATGGATAAGCGGTACTAATCATAGTATATATAAATGCGGATATATATTAGAAAAATTAGGCTTTTATATATTAAATGATATAGTTTGGTATAAGCCTAATGCCGCACCTAATTTAAGCTGTAAGGTATTTACTCATAGCCATGAAACTATTATTTGGGCTAAAAAAAATAAAAATGCAAAACATTATTATAATTATGATCTTATGAAAAATATGGATTTTGAAGATGATAAATTAAAATCAAAGGGTAAGCAAATGAGAAGCGTATGGTCAATATCTGCCCCGTCAAAAAGTGAAAAAACACATGGTAAACACCCTACTCAAAAACCATTGAAACTTTTAACTAGAATAATATTAGCATCAACAAAAGAAAATGACACTATTTTGGATCCTTTTAATGGATCTGGTACTACGGCAGCAGCATGTAAAATAATAGGAACCCGAAACTATATAGGAATAGAAATAGATGAAAATTATATAGAACTTACAAATAAAAGACTTAATGATATTGATAATAAGGAGAGTTTTTTATGAGCAGTAATTCTTGGAAAGCTATATTTGATAAATATAATATAAATAATCATAATTTTGATAAAGAACCATTTTATATTAATGCTAAAATGATAAAAGATGCTACTAAAGATTTTAAGACAACTTCAGAAAAAGAAGTAAGGATTTTATGCAAGCAAGATCATAGAGACAGCAGACCAGACATATTTATAGAAAAAAAATTATTTATACTTCCTATAAAAAATGGAGAATATGCTATAATAAAAGGAGAAGGATACATTGATATACCAGATATAACTTCTAAAGCTTTAAAATATGATTCAAAATTAGAATTCGATTTAGATACTGCCAAAATAGGAAATTCAGAAATGCAGCATTTAGATTTTGCCTATGCTTCGAGCATAATAAGAACTTTTACAGAAGATAATACTCTTGTACTTACAATAAGAGGAAGAAAATATACTCCTAAATTTTCTTTTTATATAGGAAAAACATTAATAGAAGCTGAGAGTGTTCAGACAGAAGTTGATGCAGGATACGAAGGTAAAAATAATGTTGTATTAATAGAAGCTAAAAACTCAGCAACTAAAGACACTATTATAAGACAATTATACTATCCATACAGACAATGGTCTGAATATACAAATAAAAATGTAAGAACATTATTTTTTGAAAAAAGAAATAAAGAATATTTAATTTGGGAGTTTAGATTTAAAGATATGAATAATTATAATAGTATTTATTTATATAAAGAAGCAAAATATATTATAAGTGATAATAATAAAAATTTTTAAGTTTTATAATTTATTATTGCTCTTTCTAGTTAATGTAAACTTTATCAAATATGCAAGAGTACAAATATATAAATATTAATAACTGGAGATAGTTTTTCCCAGTTATTAAATGATATTAAAAAATTATAGGAAACAGCCGTCTAATTTTGTACACCCTAGAAGATATTTTTCTATTGAAGCGGCTATTGATACAAATGACTCTTTCACTCCTATATTGATATTCTTTCTTAAATTTTTTCCATATGCCAATATAGGAATATACTCTCTTGTATGATCGCTTCCTTTGTATGTAGGATCGCATCCATGGTCTGCTGTTATAATAAATAAATCATCATCATTCAAATTATCAGTTATCTCTGGTATATATTTATCAAACTCTTCCAAAGCATTTTTATATCCTTTAGGATCTCTTCTATGACCATAAAGCATGTCAAAATCAACCAAATTTGTAAATATTAATCCTTCATCAATTTCCTTAATAGCTTTTATAGTTTTTTCTATGCCGTCAAGATTATTTTTATTTGTGAGTCTGTTTTCGGTAATGCCTACTCCTGCAAATATATCGCTTGTTTTTCCTATTCCCACAACTGGAAGATTATGATTTTTTAATCTGTCAAGCATAGTTTCTCCGCTTGGAGGCACTGAATAATCATGTCTTCTTTCTGTTCTTTTATAACTGCCTTTAGTTCCTATATAAGGACGGGCTATAACTCTTGCTACAGGTGAATATTCATTACATATTTCAAGAGCTTTTTTGCATATACTATATAATTCATCTATAGGTATTATATCTTCATGAGCTGCAATTTGAAGTACAGAATCGGCAGAAGTATATACTATCAAATCCCCGTCTTTTAATTGTTCATCTGCATAATCATCTATTACTTCAGTTCCAGAATAAGGTTTATTACATACTACCCTTCTTTTTGAAAACTCTTCTATCTTTTTTATAGTAACTTCTGGAAAACCATTAGGATATGTATTGAAAGGTTTTTCTGAAACAAGCCCTGCTATTTCCCAATGTCCGGTAGTAGTATCTTTTGCCTTAGAAGTTTCCATAGCCTTTCCATAATATCCTAAAGCATTATTATTTTTGGCAACTCCCTTTATATCTATAATATTGCCAAGCCCCATTTTCTCCATATTTGGGAGACTTATTCCGCCTTCAGCTTCGGCTAAATGAGCAAGTGTATTAACACCTTCATCACCAAATAGAGCTGCATCAGGCAATGCACCTACACCGCAGCTATCTACCACTATTAAAACAGCTTTCTTTTTCATATATGAAATCCTATATTTATTAAATTTATATCATTTTTAAATATAACCATTTTCAAAGAATAAAATAAAAAAAGGACAGCATTATAAGCTGCCCTAATTATAAGTATTATTTTTTTAATTATTTTTTATTAGCTTTTTTCTCTTGAAGTTCTGGTATAGCATCAGCCAATTCCTGATCTATAACAACAACTACATCATTATGAAGTTTTAAGAATGTAACGGGACATTTAGTAGTAATTTTATCATTAGTTAAAAGCTCTTTCATAGCGGAAGCCTTTCCTTTACCGATAGCAGCTATAACTATTTTCTTAGCTTTCAATATTCCGCCCATACCCATACTGAATGCTTCTCTAGGAACATCTTTTTCTGAGGCAAAGAATCTTGAATTAGCTTTTATAGTTTTTTCATTGAGTTTGACACACAAAGCATTTGCATGCAAAACTTCATCAGGCTCATTAAATGCTATATGACCATTAGGACCTACTCCTAATAATTGTATATCTCTAGGGAATTTTTCTATTTTTTTATTAAAATCATCTAATATTTTTTCTTTTTCACCTATACCGCTTGGAACAAAAGTATTTTTCTTATCAATATTTACATGGTCAAATAAATTTTTATTCATAAAATATCTGTAGCTTTGTTCATTTTTTGGGTCTAATCCTTTATACTCATCTAAGTTCACAGACTTAACATTTTTAAAATCTATCTCTTTTTTCTCATACGCCTTTATTAAGTACGGATATACGGCCTCAGCAGTACCTCCTGTAGCAAGACCTAAAACTGCATCTTTTTTTACCTTTAATAAGTTAATAATCTCTAAAGCTGTTTTTTTTCCTACTCCTTTAGCATCTTTTGCAATAATTAATTTTAAACCCATAGTAAAATACTCCTTTAAAATTGGATTATCATATTTTTCATAAAATAGCCTGTTAAAAAAATTATAACACATATGTAATTTATTATCAAACAATACAATTTTTTTATTAATTTTTTCTCTTGATTTTGATATAAATAAATATACAATTCTTGATAATAAAAATTCTTAAGGAAATTCTATGGATATTATAAAAATAAAAGGAGCTATATTTGATTTTGACGGCACTTTAGTTGACAGCGAAAGTTTATATACAAAAGCACTAATTCATACTGCATCCGAAATGAATGCTCTTAAAGATTTTGACTTCAAATCATTGGCTGGATATCAAACTAATGATATATATGATTTTCTAAAAAATAACGGATACTATGTACCTGATAATTTTTTCAAAGAAGCAGAAGTTTATTTTCACAAAATAATAGAAACAGATTTAGAAACATTTGACGGTGTTATTGAAACATTGGAAAAATTAAAAAATATTGATATTGTTATAGCTTCAAACAGTAATATAGATTATGTAAAAAGAATGGCTCAAAAAAAATCTATAGCAAAATATATAAAAGACTATTCCTGTCATAATGAAAAACTAAGAGCAAAACCTGAAGCAGATTTATTTCTTAATGCTTTTGAACTTTTAAAAAAATATAACAATAATATAAAAAAAGAAAATGTAATAATATTTGAAGACAGTATTGCAGGAGTAATAGGGGCTAAAAAAACTGGTATAAAAACAGCTGCAATTACAAATACTTACAGCAAAGAAGAGTTATTAAAAAACGGAGCTGATATTGCAGTAGATAGAATAGATAAGGTACTAGAATATATAGAAATTATATAAAAATTATGTAAAAAACATATAAATAAAAAATAAAGGGAGGATTAAAAAAATCACTCCCTTTTATTTACAATAATAAACCTACAATATATAAAAAATTACATCTCAGATATATATTTATACATTGGGAATTTTTTACATAAAGCAGCAACTTTTTTTGCTACAGAGTCTATCACTTTTTCATTATCGCTGCTGCTCAATACCTCATCAATATACTGAGTTAATTCCATAACATCTTTTTCTTTTAAACCTCTTGTAGTTATAGCAGGAGTACCAAGTCTTATACCGCTTGTAACCATTGGAGATTCTGTATCATAAGGTATGCCGTTTTTATTTGTAGTGATATGTGCTTTATCCAAAACTGTTTCAGCAATTTGTCCAGTTATGCCTTTGGATTTTTTTACATCAACTAATATTAAATGAGTATCAGTTCCGCCTGAAACTAATTCATATCCTTTTGATAAAAACATATTAGACATAGCTTCAGCATTTTTTAACACCTGTTCCTGATATTTAACAAATTTAGGGTCTAATGCCTCTTTAAAACATACAGCTTTAGCAGCTATAACATGCATTAAAGGTCCGCCTTGTATACCAGGAAATATTGTTTTATCAACTTTTTTAGCCAATTCTTCTTCAGTAGAAATAATATATCCGCCTCTAGGTCCTCTCAAAGTTTTATGAGTAGTTCCAGTAACAAAATGAGCATATTCAACAGGATTTGAGTGAAGTCCTGCTGCAACTAGTCCAGAAATATGCGCCATATCTACCATTAACATAGCTCCAACCTCATCAGCTATCTCTCTGAACTTTTTGAAATCAATTACTCTAGGATAAGCACTTCCGCCTGCTACTATTAATTTAGGATTAACTCTTTTGGCTATATCTCTTACTTCATCATAGTCAATCTGCATAGTATCTTTTCTAACACTGTAATGTTCAAAATTATATATCTTACCAGAAAAGTTTACATTTTTTCCATGTGTTAAATGTCCGCCTGCATCAAGAGATAAACCTAAACAAGTATCCCCCGGCTGAAGTATAGCCATATAAACTCCCATATTAGCCTGAGAGCCAGAATGAGGCTGCACATTTATAAATGGTGCTTTAAATAGTTTTTTTGCTCTTTCTCTAGCTAAGTTTTCAACAATATCAACTTCACTGCATCCGCCGTAATATCTTTTTGACGGATAGCCTTCAGCATATTTATTTGTAAATATTGACCCCTGAGCTTCCATAACAGCACGTGAAACTATATTCTCACTGGCTATTAATTCAAAACCATTAACTTCCCTTTTATACTCATTCTTCATTGCAGCAAATATCTCTCTATCAGCTGTTTTTAATGGAACTTCTGATACATAATATTTTGGAGCAGATACTTTTTTCTCTGCTGTTTTTACTGCTTTTTTACTAGCTGCAGTTTTTTTAGCTGCTGCAGTTTTCTTACTAGATTTTGACGAAGCTTTTTCTGCTGACTTTTTTTTAGATACAGCCATGTTTCCTCCAATGAATTTTTATTTACAGTAATGATATACTAATATAATTTTTTTTTCAATTATTATACGTATCGTATGTATATTTTTTTTTACTTTTTATTATTTTTCTGACAAACTTAATTTTAATATTTAAATACACTTTATATTAAAAAAATTAATGAAATTACATTTTATGTATTGATTTTTTTATTTTAAATGTTAGAATACACTAACAAATTAGATGATTATACTAACAATTCTAAAATAGGACTTTTTAATGAAAATAAAAGCATTAATATATTTAATCATAATAACTATTATAACAAATAAAGCATATCCTTACAATTCAAAAGAAATTAATAATTTTTATAATGATTATTACTCTTCAAGTTATGATATAAAAGAAATAGAAAATAATAATTCAAAAACATTTAATAATATATACGCTCTTGTAAAATCAAAAACAATAGCAAATGAAAAAGAAAAATATAATTACTTAAAAGAAATAATTGAAACAAATACAGATTATATAAAATCAGATGATATTGATTATTTAATAAGCGTATCAGAACTTATGAATTATATAGTTTATTACTGCAAAGTACCTGAAAAAATTTCTTTTGGCTCAAGCAGTAAAAAAATTTATAAGAAGATTTTAGATAAAGATAATTCAAACTTTTTTGCACTTCTTGGTACTGCTGTAGGATATATGCATGCTCCAGCCATAGCAGGAGGAAGTAATAAAAAGGCTTTTGAATATTTTAATAAGGCATTGGATAATGCGAAAGAAAAATACCAAAAATATTTATCGTATGTATGGCTTTCTCAATACTATTTCAAAGTAAAAGACTATGAAAACTATAATAAGTATATTGAAATGAGTAAAGGCATATATGAAAACGGAGAATTATTGAAGGAGGCAATAGAAAGAAACAATACTAAAAACAAACCATTATAACAGTAAAAAATAAAAACAGATTTAATAGTGATAGGGTTTTATAATAAAAAATATTGTGTTAATAAAATACAGAGTTGTTAAAAATTATAAACAAAATCAAGGATAATATTATGAAACGTTTATGTTTAATTTTAACAGCTTTAATAACAAATGCTTATAGTATATTCGGTTATACTATTTTAGAAGATTTTAATGATTTTTTAATTGATGAGAACCAGCTTACTATAAGACTTGACAGATTAGGAGTATTAGCAGGTACTGAGAATTTAAGATTTATGGTAGGTGTTGAAGGAGAAACAGCAGGAGTATTGCTTGATAATTTGGATAGTGATGAAGAAGGAGGAATAAATACTTTCAGACCTGCGGCTATAGCTGGATTCGGATACAAGACAGAAAGCTTTGGTATAGGGGCTGGATATCAATTTAAATATGTATCAGGATCTTGGCAGGCACATACTCCTATAATCACAGCTACTGCCTTGAATGATAATTTGAGAATCAATGTACCTGTTACAATAGGGGTAGGAAGCGGAAGCGTTAATGATGGTGATATAGCTGTTTCAACAGATATAAGAGTAGAATACTACACTGGAAATGATATTTTCAGCAGAATAAGGGTTAATCTTAAATATGGTATGTACAGATTAAAAGCCAATTCAAGCAGAAGCGGTACTTTAACAGGCGGCGGAAATTTACCTATGAATATGGGAACAGTTGGTGAAAATGGTCAATACGGATTTATAAAAGATACTGTAGGGCAATCCATAGGTATAGATGCCAGAGGATATTTTATAGCAGCAACTGACCCCATATTGATAGAGCCTCAGGTAAGAGTAGTATATCAAGGTTCAATAGCTGATTTTACTGGAACTTCATACAAAGTAACGCCTCCTGGAATGGATGCTAAAGAAGGCGGAGCTCAATTCGGACTTTATAATATAGACGCTTCAAATCCAATAGGTGCTTTTGAATTAGGAAGTTCTGGTACAATATCAGCTGCTCCATACTATGATTTTACAGCCCATAATATAATGCTTACAGGTGAAGGAGCTTCTATAGAAATAGGAGGAACAGAATATTATATTACAAAACCTCAGTTTATAGGTATATCTATGCCGGTGGGTTTTACTGCTGAAAGCGAGTTTATAAGTGTGTATTTAGAACCTGCTGTTTCATTTTCTATGCTTACTGGAGGAGTTAATACTTATGCAAGCAGTTCAAAACCTGTGAGAATACCGCCTTTGTTCTACTCTGTAGGATATTTGGTATACGGAGAATTGTATATACACCCTCATCCTAATTTGGAATGGTATTTTGAAGCTCAGGTTGGAGGAGCTACTACTGTTGATGGTATTGGAAATAGTGCAGACAGTTCTCTTGCATTTAATGGAAGTACGGGAATCACTTGGAAATTTTAATTTGCTAAATTATTGATTTTATAGATCTTTGGGAAAATATATTTGTTGGGTATCTTTATAAAAAAAGATGCCCAATATAAAAAATAAATTAAGGTTATAAAAAATGATTGTGAAAAAAGATTATTGCAGTTTTTTATGTTATAGCGATGAAGAATATAGGATATACAAAAAAAGAGAGAATGAGAAAAAAACTATGCTTTGTATGATAGCAATTTACTGCAGGAATAATCATAAAGAATATCATAAGTTTTATAATAAAACTTTCGGCGGTAAAAATATTTGCAAGGAATGTGAAAATATATATAATTATGCAAGTATAAGAACTGATAAATGCAAGTTTATTGATACAAAAACTTTTTGCAGTGCATGCAGTTCTCAATGCTATAATAAAGATATGAAAGAAAAGATAAAAAACATAATGCATTTTTCAGGCAAAAGAATGCTGTTTCATCACCCTATAATAGCATTGAAACATGTTATTGTTATGATAAAGCATAATTTTAATAAAAATAAAAAGATTAATTTTAAAGGTATAATATGAGAATATTATTTATAATTTTAGGTTTTATTTTTGTAGGTATTGGCGTCATTGGGATAGCTGTTCCAATTTTGCCTACTACTCCTTTTCTTTTGCTTGCTTCTTTCTTTTTTGCAAAAGGTTCTAAAAAGTTTCATGATTGGTTTATGTCAACAAAACTATATAAAAAACATTTAGAGAGTTTTGTTAAATCAAGGGCTATGACATTAAAATCTAAGTTAAGTATACTGCTTCCTGTAAGTGCAATGCTTATAATAACTTTCATTTTTGTTAATAATCTTCATGCAAGAATATTACTTGTGATACTTTTCATTGGAAAATATTTATACTTTTTTACCCGAATAAAAACTATAAAAGAAGATAAAAAAGAAGATAAATTAGATAAAAATACAAATGAAGCAGAATTAGATAATATAAAATAATTTTTAAATCTTAAACAAGATAAATAACATTCTTAAAAACAGTTATATTTTTATTAAAGGAAAGTCAATGAAAATATTAAAATATATTTTTATAATAAATATTATGCTTTTATCTTTATTCAGCATTCTTAATGCAGAAGATACTGATGAAGAAAAAGAAGAAACAAAAGGATTTCAGTCTGTATTGGATAACAGATTTTTTTCTATAGGACTATTCAGCAGTGCTGATTCTATAAAGACAACCGTCAATATAGAGTTTGGATTTAAGATAATGAAATATAATAATTTTCAAATAAAGAGCTACACGGCTGTAACAGGCTCTAAAATATATGATGACAGTCCTCAAATGTACCAATTAGGACTTATGCAGAAATTTACATTTGGTGGAGATGATGAGTACACAGGTAAAATAAGTATAGCAAGATACGGTTTTGCTTTTGCAAGTTTCGGATTTTTATCTTTTGATGCTGACAGAAGCGGGAAGTTTTTATTTGCCAAGCCATACTATTGGGAGGTAGGAGGAGGAGCTGGATTTAATATAAATGTAAGCAAACATGTAGGTATAGTTTTAGAGTTTGGAGGAGGTCTTCATATGGTGCATAATGGAAAGGAATTAGGATATCCAGAAAAAATAAATAAGGCTGGTTTTGGAAGAATAAGTGTAGGCGGAAGGTATTATTTTTAATGAAATATTAATATATACCTAAACAAATATGTTTTGTCAATTTTAAGTTATTGATAAATGTAATTATGATTTATAAATAGTATAAAGTATTATTAGTTGTTAATAACATAAGTTTTAAATATAAAATAAATAATTTATTTTTTATAATAATAGGTAATCAGCTGCACGTATCATTGACATTTGATAAGAATAAACAATACCGTGCGGGAAGGTGCAGCGGCTTGCTGTTGACAAACTTTAAAATTTTTATTATATGCTAGAATTTTTTATTTATAAAAAATTACTAATTAATTTCGTTTTTTATATTGACAAAAAATAATAATTAATTAAAATATATCTAAGTTTAAGATAAATGAAGGTTATAAAAGTCTGATTTTTATTGGACTTTTATTTTTGAATCAAAATGAACAATGTTCATTTTGAACTGTATGTGGGATTAATGAATAATATCGTAACTTCAAAAGAAGATATACTAAAAGCAAGCAGAGAACTAATAAAAAGAAAAGGACTGAATGCTATTAATATGCGTTCTGTTGCTGATGAGGCTAATATTGCTGTTGGATCTATTTATAATTATTTTAAGTCAAAAGAGGAGCTGACTATTGCTGTTATTGTAAGCGTATGGGCTGATATATTTCATTCTTCGAATATTTGTTTGGAATCTGATAGTTTTATTGACAGTATAGATTCTATTTTTAAAATTTTAGAAAAAGGAGAGAAAAAATACCCTAACTTTTTTGCTTTGCATTCTACTATAATGTTTGGAAAAAATAAGGATAAGGGGGTAAATGTTATGATGAATATGATAAAGCATATTAAAGATAATATGTACAAAACTATTATAAAAGATAAAAATATAAGAGAAGATGCATTTAATGATAATCTTAATGCTGAAAAATTTATAGATATAATATTTTCAGTTATAATGGATTCTATGATGAAAGGAAGTTATGATAGTTCTTCTATAAAAGAGATTATTAAAAGAACTATTTATTAATATATAAAAAAATAAAATAAAGGAAAAGTTTATGATTAATAAAAGGCTTATTGCTTTAATGGGAGATTCCAAAAGATATATAGCTTGGCATGTTATAATACAGCTTGTTAATCTTGCACTTAATATAACGGCCGTATTTTTTATGGCTGATATTATACAAAAGTCTTCTGATGGAAATATAACAAAAGAAGATATTATAAAATTATGCATAGCTATTTTTGTAATAATAGTATTAAGATTCAGATTTACTGTTTTAATGTCAAAAATGTCATACTATGCTTCGGGCAGAGTTAAGCAGACTTTAAGAGAGAAAATATATTCAAAACTGCTCACACTTGGAAGCAGATATAAAGAAAAATTTTCTACAAGCGAAATAGTGCAAATATCTATGGAGGGAGTTGATCAGTTAGAAACTTATTTCGGCAGATATTTGCCTCAATTTTTTTACAGTATGATAGCTCCTATAGTGCTTTTTGCAGTGCTTTCTACTATAAGCATAAAGTCAGCTGTTATACTTTTAATATGCGTTCCTCTAATACCTATATCAATAGTCGCCATAGTTAAAATTGCTAAAAGAATATTAAAAAAATATTGGGGAAGCTACAGCGATTTGGGAGAGATATTTTTAGAAGATGTACAGGGTCTTACAACTTTAAAAATATACAAAGCTGATGAAAAAAAGAATGAAGAGATGAATATAGAAGCTGAAAAGTTTAGAGTTGCTACTATGAATCTTTTATTTATGCAGCTTAATTCTACAACTATAATGGATATAATAGCATACGGCGGTGCTGCTTTGGGAGTTATAATTTCTGTGCTTGAATATATGAAAGGAAATATTAATATTGCTGGCACATTTACTATAATAATGCTTTCTGCTGAGTTTTTTATTCCATTAAGACTTTTAGGTTCATTCTTTCACATTGCTATGAATGGAATATCTGCAAGCGATAAGATGTTTGAAATACTTGATATGAAAGATGATGATAAAAGAGTAAATAAAATTAATAAAAATAATGAAGAGATTATTTTTAAAGATGTTAGTTTTTCATACAATGAAGATAAAACTATATTAAAAGATATTAATATGACTATAAAAGAAAAATCATTTGTTTCTATAGTAGGAGTTTCAGGTTCTGGAAAAAGCACTATTGCTGGTCTTATATCATTAAGAAATGAAAATTATAAAGGCTCTGTTAAAATTGGAGATATAGAAATTTCTACAATAGATAAAAACGATTTATATAAAAAAATAGTTGTAGTTGATCATAACAGTTATTTATTTGAAGGTAGTGTGTATGATAATTTAAAAATGGCTGGATATAATATAACAGAAAATCAGATGAATTTGGTATTAAAAAAAGTTGAGCTTTATGATTTTTTACAGTCTGAAAACGGACTTAATACAAAAATAATGGAGAAGGCTGCCAACTTATCGGGAGGACAGAAACAGAGATTAGCATTAGCAAGGGCTATACTTCTTAAAGGAGACATATATATATTTGATGAAGCTACTTCTAATGTTGATATCGAAAGCGAAGAGAGTATTATGAAAGTGATAAGAGATATTGCCAAAGAAAAAACTGTTATATTAATATCTCATAGGCTTTATAACTCTATGCTTTCAGATAAAATATACTTCTTAAAAGACGGTATTATAAAAGAAGAAGGCACACATAATGAGTTAATGAATATAAACGGAGAGTATGCTAAAGTTTTTAATGAGCAGACTAATTTAGAGAGCATAACAAAAGGAGAGAGTCTAAGAATAGCTATATAAAATAAATATATACTAAAAAATTTTTAAATTTGTCAATTTTTTTATTCAACTTTTTCCAGCCTTCGCTCTGGGGGCTTCGCCAAAAGTTGCAAAAAGTGCAAATTTAAAAATAATGCTAAATAGTACTAATTATGTTTTACATGTAGAATAAATTATTAAATTTAGCCTGAAATATAGCCTTTTTGCTTCTTTGTGGCAACAAAAGAAGTGGGGTGCGGCACGACTGTGTGCTTCGCAGCAAAGCCCTTCAATATTTTTAATTGAAAAAAATTAATTTTGATAAATTATCATTTTTAGGTATAAATAAAGGAGTTTATAATGAGAAGAAGCGGTATAAAAATTATGGCGGAATTAATTGGTTTAATAACTCCGCTTATACATGTTATGATACTTGCAATAACTACAGGAGTTTTAGGTTTTCTATGTGCAATATCAATAACTATATTCGGCGGATATGCTATATTAACATATTTAGGATTAAGTAATTTGTTTGCGATAAAAACTATATTTATAATAGTTTTGGTGCTTGCTGTTTTAAGAGGAGTACTTCACTATGTAGAACAGCTTAGCAATCACTTTATAGCTTTTAAACTACTTGCTTTAATAAGAGATAAAGTTTTTAAGGCTTTAAGAAAATTATCTCCTGCCAAACTTGAAGGAAGAGATAAAGGAAATTTAATAGCATTAATTACAAGCGATATTGAACTTCTTGAAGTGTTTTATGCACATACTATTTCACCTATAGCAATAGGTGTATTAACTTCAATTATTATGACGATTTTTATAGGAAGTTTTAATATTGTATTAGGAGTTATAGCATTGTTGGGATATATTACAATAGGCTTTATAATACCTTATTTTTCATCAAAGTTTGGTAAAAATGACGGAATGGTTTATAGAGATAATTTTGGTAAATTAAACAGTTATTTTCTTGACAGTTTATGGGGTATAAAAGAGATTCTTCAATTTGGATACGGAGAGAAAAGAGCCAAAAATATAGAAACAAAAACTGATAATTTAATGCATATCAATGAAAAGCTAAAAAATTATGAAGGCTTTATATCTGCTCTTACAACTTCTGCTGTAACATTATTTACATTTGCTGTACTTGCTGTAAGTATTATACTTTCAAAAGATGTAAAAAATAATTTTGCCAATATTATAATACCTACTATAGCAATGGCCAGTTCATTCGGACCTGTTATAGCACTTAGCAATTTATCAAATAATTTGTTTATGACTTTAGCAAGCGGTGAGAGAGTATTAAACTTGCTTAAAGAAAAACCTATTGTTGAAGAAGTTTATAATGGAGAGAAAGATTTAGAGTTTAAAGGATTAGAATGTAAAGATATATATTTTGACTATGAAGGAGAAGAGATATTAAATGATTATAATTTGCAGATAGAGCCTAATAAAATAATAGGTATAAGCGGAAAAAGCGGAAGCGGAAAATCTACGCTTTTAAAACTGTTTATGCGTTTTTGGGATATAAAAAAAGGAAGCCTTAAAATATCATCTAAAGATATAAAAGATATAAATACAGATTCTCTTCGTGATATGGAAAGCTATGTAACACAGGAGACTTCTATTTTTAAAGACACTATAGAAAATAATATAAAAATAGCAAATCAAAATGCATCAAGAGAAGATGTTATAGAAGCATGCAAAAAAGCCTCACTTCATGATTTTATTATGACTTTGCCTAAAGGATATGATACTAATGTTGGAGAGCTTGGAGATACTTTATCAGGCGGAGAAAAACAGCGTATAGGAATAGCCAGAAGTTTTTTACATAATGCTCCTTTTATACTTCTTGATGAGCCTACAAGTAATTTAGACAGTTTGAATGAGGCTGTTATATTAAAATCAATAAAAGAAAATAGTAATGACAGAACAGTTATTTTAGTTTCTCACAGGCTTTCTACGCTTAATATAGCAGATAAAGTTTATAAGATGAAAGCAGACAGGGTTAGTTAAAAAATTATAGTTAATAATAAAAAATACTAAACTTGTTTCAAAACTAAATTTATTTATAATTGTGGGGACTAGCCCTGCGAAGCACACAGTCGTGCCCGCTCTGCATACCTTCGGCAACCCCCACTTCTTTTGCCGTCCGCTCTGCGTGCCATAGGCAAGGCACCTACTCGGTGGTGACACATACGAAGTACGCCTGCGGCGATAAGCAGGCACAGCCCACAGACGCGAAAGACTGCATATTTATATACTAAAATGATAGTTTATACAACATGTAAAACATAATATTTATAGTTTTAAAATTAAATAATTTTTATAATTAATATTGTCAAGTACTTTTGAAACAAGTCTATTTTTTAATAAATCACATATTTAAATATTTTCTTTCTGTTTCATAAGCAAGTTTATACATTTTCTCTTCATCAATAGAAGTAAGTTTTCCTTTTTCTGAAACGACTTTTCCATTAACTATAGTATAATCAGCAGTATTTTTCCAGCCTATAGTACATAATATAGATTTAGGATCAAAATCAGCACCAACCATTTCCAAACGCCTCATATCTATCATAAATAAATCTCCAGCTTTTCCTACTTCCAAACTTCCTATATCATCGCGTCCTAAAACTTCGGCTCCTCCTTTTGTAGCCATTTTTAATATGTCATAAGCACTAGGAGCATTACTGCTTGAATTAAGCCTGTGAAGAAGATAGCATACTCTCATTTCCTCAAGCATATTTGATCCATCATTGCTTGCACTGCCGTCAACAGCCAAACCTACAGGTACGCCTAATTTCAACATCTCTGGTATATTGCATACTCCGGAACTTAATTTCATGTTGGATATAGGACAATGTGCTACTCCAGTTTTTGTATCTGCCAAAAAATTTAATTCTTTTTCATTAAAATGAATACCATGTGCATACCAAACATCATCACCCACCCAGCCTAAAGATTCCATATATTCTAAAGGACGCATATTAAATTTTTCTTTTACATATACTTCTTCATCTTTTGTTTCACATAAATGAGTATGAAGCCTAACTTTCAAATCTCTTGCTAAAATTGCAGATTGTTTTAATAATTCTTCGCTTACATTAAAAGGGGCACAAGGAGCTAATGCTACCATATTCATAGAGTATCTTGAATTGTCATGATACTTTTCAACTACTCTTTGGCAGTCTTTTAAAATAACATCTAATGGCTGTACTACAGAGTCTGGAGGAAGCCCGCCGTCTTTTTTACTCAAATCCATACTTCCTCTTGAAGCATACATTCTTATACCCAAATCTTTAGCCGCTCTAAACTGAGAATCTATTATTCCTTCAGCATTGTTATTTGGAAATAAGTAATGATGGTCAAAACAAGTTGTGCATCCTGTTTTTAAAAGCTCTCCCATAGCAGTAATAGAACTGTAATATACTACTTCACTATTTAAATTTTTCCAAATTTCATACAGATTGGTAAGCCATTCAAATAATTCCATATTCTGAACCTGAGGCAGATTTCTGCTGAATATTTGAAATAAATGATGATGAGTATTAATAAGCCCTGGATATACAAAATACCCAGAAGCATCAATTACCCTATCTGCATTTTTTTCTTCTATTACAGTTTCTTTTTCTCCTATTTCTCCTATATATGTTATAACTCCGTTTTCTATTAGTATATTAGCTGAGTTATAAACTTTATCATTTTCTGAACAGGTAACTATAGAAGAAGCATTTTTGATAAAAAGACCAGACATATATTAATACCTCCGTTAATTAAAAAATAAGGCAAAAAACTTATAGTCAATTATTGAGGTAATTGGTAGAAACGTTCAGCCTATTATGAACTTATATAAGTAAATAAATCGCCTAAATGGAATTATAAAGTATTTTCATTTTATGTCAATTTATTAGAAGATACCTAAACAATTACAATTTGTCAAAAAATTATTTTTTTAATTTTAAATATTTGCAGGGCTTTGCTGCGAAGCACACAGTCGTGCCGCACCCCACTTCTTTTGTGACGCTGTCCGCCTCGCTCTGCGTGCCTTCGGCAGCGAAAGGCTATATTTCAGTCTAAATTTAATAATTTATTTTACATATAAAACATAATTAGTACTATTTAGTATTATTTTTAGATTTGCACTTTTTGCAACTTTTTGCGAAGCCCGCAGAGCGAAGGCGGGAAAAAGTTGAATAAAAAAATTGACAAACTTAAGAATTTTTAGTAGATATTCTTTTTAGTTTAAAAAAGAATGTATCACTTATAATTTAAATTGGCGCAATAAACACAATTAATTTTATAAATAACAAAATCCAAGCATATATAAAAACATACTTGGATTTTTTATTATTATTTAATTTTCTCTTTTTTTCATTTTACGAAGTATTATTATAACAGCACAAAGCAATACTATAACACCCAAAGCCACAGGTATTACCCAGCCTTTATAAGCATTATCATTAGAAAGTATTTCATTCCATAAATCTTCCATTAATATATTTGTTTCATCAGGCAATGTTATATAAACTTCGCAGTTGTCTAAAGTTTCCTGATTTGGATATATTATTTTATTATTTTTAGTTTCACTGCTCATTATAGCGATAGCTCCGTCATTAGGAGATGCATAATTAATATATTCTATATTTGCCAAAGCTACCTGAGGTTCGCATAGAAAATTAATATACATTTCAGCCAACTCTGGAGAACCTGAATTAGAAGGTATGCATATAGAATCTACGAATAAATTAGCACCTTTTTTAGGTATAATAAAATTTAAATCATGATTGCTTGCCATCATAGAAAGAGAATCGCCTGCATAATAAACACCAAGAGCTGCCTCACCTGCTTCCATTTTATCGTATATTTCGTCCATTACATAAGACTGAACTAAAGGTTTTTGTTCTTTTAATAGTCTTGCACATTCTCTTAATTCTGTTTCATTAGTAGTATTTAATGAATAACCTAAATAAGCCTGAGCTATTGAGAAAGCATCTCTAGGGTTATAATACATAAGTATCTGACCTTTATATTTTTTATCAAAAAGTATATCCCAATCTATATCAGCTTCATTTTCAGTTACCATTTGTCTGTTATAAACTATTCCAGTTACTCCCCAAGTATAAGCTAAAGAATACTCACCTGTAGGATCAAAAGGAAGGTTTTTAAATCTATTAGCTATATTAGTATGAGCTGGTATATTATTATAATTTAATTTCTGAATTAATTTTTCATTAATAAGTCTTTCTATCATATAGTCTGAAGGTATAATAACATCATACTGAATACCTCCTACTTTTAATTTTACATACATCTCTTCATTAGAGGCAAAAGTGGAGTAGTTAACTTTTATTCCAGTAAGCTCTTCAAAAGTTTTATTAACATCAAGAGAGCCGTCAGAACCATCGGATATATACTCTCCCCAGTTATAAACATTAACCGATAGATTTTGTCCTTTATACTTATGATAATAATTAGTATCAAAGACGCTAAGGTCAACACTCTGAGCATTTACTGATAAAGCAATTAACATTAAAACAGCAAAAACTTTTTTTTTCATTTTTATTTTCTCCTTCAAAATATAATTTTTTATTATCTTTTTTATTTATTTCTTCTATTTATTTCTTTTTCTTTTTAACTGAATCAAATATTTTTCTTTTTTTATCTCTTTTAAATTCATTATGACCAAACTTACAAGCACAACTATAAATATAACAGTAGATATAGCATTAATCTCCGGACTTACACGTTTTCTAGTCATAGAATAAATAGTTATAGGCAAAGTCTGCGAAGTGATTCCAGAAGTAAAATAGCTTACAACAAAATCATCTAATGAATAAGTTAAAGCCATTAAAAAACCAGCAAGTATACCCGGAAGTATATCAGGCATCACCACTTTCCAAAATGCCTGAGAAGGAGTACAGCCTAAATCTAAAGCTGCCTCATACAAACTATTATCCTGCTGTCTTAATTTTGGAAGTACATTGAGTATAACGTAAGGAACATTAAAAGTTATATGAGCAAGTATCAAAGTTGTAAAACCAAATTTTAATTTCATTATAACAAATAAAAGCATTAAAGATATACCAGTTACTATTTCCGGATTTATTATGGATATATAAGTAATACCCATAACAGCACTTTTCATTTTTTTATTAAAACTGTTTATTCCAATAGCCGCCATAGTACCAAGTATAGTAGCTATAATAGAAGATACAGAAGCTACTATTAAAGTATTAACAAATGAACTTAATATCAAATTATTAGAAAAAAGTTCTTTATACCAATTCAAAGTAAATCCAGTAAATACCCCTCTTCCTCTAGCTTTATTAAATGAAAAGAAAATGAGTATAGCTATAGGAGCATATAAAAATAGAAATATAAAAGCGATATAGCATCTTGAGATAATTTTCTTTATCATAAAAGCATATCCTTATAAAAACATACCGTCATCATCTTCATCTATCTGCTGCATAAGAGCAATAGCACATAAAGATATTACTATTAATACCAAACTTATAGCCGAACCTAAATTAGGGTTATAAGACATACCCAAAAACTGCATCTCTATCAAATCGCCTATAAGTATATTAGAGCCTCCTCCAAGCATACGAGAAATTACAAATGTACTAACAGCTGCTACAAATACCATTGTAACGCCTGCTGCCATACCAGGAATACTTAAAGGAAAAATTATTTTAGTAAACACATTAAAAGAATTAGCTCCCAAATCCTGCGAAGCCTCTATCAAACTGCTATGTATCTTTGTCATAACAGAATAAAGAGGAAGTATCATAAAAGGAAGATAGTTATAAACCATACCTATTAAAACTGCTGCCTGAGTATTGATAAGTTTCACTGGAGAAAGCCCCATAAAAAGCAAAGCCCTATTTATAAGTCCGTTATTTTCAAGTATAGTCATCCAAGCATAAGTTCTAAGAAGAAAGTTCATCCACATAGGAAGCATTACAAGCATTATAAGTGCATGCTGAATAGTTTTCTCCTGCCTTGATATATAATATGATAAAGGATAGGCAAGTATTAAGCATATTAAAGTGGAAACAGCTGCAAGTATAACAGAACGCACTATAACTGGAGTAAAAGAAGCGGCACTAGCAAAATTATCTAATGTAAAATCGCCTTTCTGATTTGTAAAAGCAAAATATATAACTAGAAAAAGAGGAACTAATACAAAAACTAATGTCCAAATCAAATAAGGTACTGCAGGTATTTTTGTTTTCATATCATAACCTCTTCAACCGTTTTTTTCATTATATGTATATTTTCTTTTGCAACATCAATTCCTATTTCAGTACCAGCCTCCCATTTTTCTGTAGAATGTATTATCCATTTATAGCCATGTGCATCGAGTATCATTTCAAAATGCACACCCTTAAATATAGCAGATTCCACTAAACCAGATATATTAGCACTTTCAGGAGGTACTACTATTATATCTTCAGGGCGTATAACAACATCAACTTTTTCTAACTTTTCAAACCCCTTATCTACACAGTCAAATACATATCCTGCAAACTCTACAATATAGTCATCATGCATAATACCGTCTATAATATTACTCTCTCCTATAAAGTCCGCTATAAATGCATTTTTAGGCTCATTATATATATCTTCAGGAGTACCAATCTGAAGTATCTCTCCGTCTTTCATAACAGCCACTGTATCGCTCATAGTGAGAGCCTCTTCTTGATCATGAGTAACATATACAAAAGTAATCTCTAATGACTGCTGAATCTTTTTTAACTCTATCTGCATTTCTTTTCTGAGTTTCAAATCCAATGCCCCTAAAGGCTCATCAAGAAGTAAAACTCTAGGCTTATTAATTAATGCCCTTGCAATAGCCACTCTCTGCTGCTGACCGCCTGAAAGTCTATTTATATTTCTGTTCCCGTAATTTTCTAAGTTTACCATTTTAAGCATTTGATAAACTCTCTCTTTAATTTCTGATTTAGGTACTTTTTTAAGATTAAGTCCGAATGCTATATTTTCAAATACATTAAGATGCGGAAATAATGCATAACGCTGAAAAACAGTATTAACTTCTCTTTTATAAGGAGGCATATCATTAATAATTTTTCCGTCAAAAAGAACTTCTCCAGAATCGGGCTTTATAAAACCTGCTATAGTTCTTAATATGGTAGTTTTTCCGCAGCCTGAGGGACCTAAAAGAGTTAAAAATTCTTTGTCTTTTATATCAAGACTAAGATTTTCTAAAATGGAGTTTTCATCGTATGAAACATTGATATTTTTTAAAGACACGATAACATTATCGCTCATAAAATGACCCCCTATGCGTATATTTGCAACAGCCTCCGTAAAATTTACATGTATATAACATATCGCTTACCCGCATAGGGTTTTTTTCGTTCTAGCTATTTATTGTATAAACAGCCTTTCTTAGTCAACAGATACACTTACTTAAGAATATCCATTACTCGAGCCATTGCACAAATCATTTATTATTAAAAATCAATATAATACAAATATAAATAATGTCAATAGTATAAAAAATATTTTTAGTAATTTTTTAGATTTTTATATAATCATCATTTTAATGCAAACAAAAAGGTCAGACTTTTGAAATCTGACCCTTTATTAAAAATAAATTTATATTTATACAAATTCAGCACTCTCACCTCTGTTATCATCAGTAAGTAAGATCTTAGTAATAGCAGTACCACTATCAGTATATATCATAGTATATTGTAAAATAGTAGGATTAGCACCAATAAAACCTAAATCTTCTATATAAGATATTTTATATTGGTTATTACTTAATTGCTCCCTTTTAGAAAACTTATATACATCAGCTCCATGATAGCTAAAGTTTCCAGCCCTATTATTAATTAAATTTCTAATATCACCAATAGGAGTATTAATATCAAAATCATCACCCCGATATACGAATATCATTTCAGTAATATTATTACCTACAATTATTCCAATTGGAATATTTGAATTAGGGTCAGGGTTAGGACTAGTATTTACAAGAATAGCCATATTTTTCTCCTTTTTTTTATATTAATTTAATAATCATATTGTATTGAATTTTATAGATTAGTAAACAATATATAAATTACTTTCTTACACATTAGAAAAAAAATTGGATATAATGAATAAAATTTTTATAACTAATAATGTAAATAAAAAAGGAGCCCAAAAAAGCCCCTTTTATGCATAATTTTTATTTTATTGTGTTACTTTTTTGTAAGAACAATAGGCTTATCAGAAATACTAGGAGAAGTAATAGTTAATGAAAACCATAAGCAATAAATTCAAAAGTTTCACATTCACCGAATGAGAATTTATATTTTGTATCTGAATATCTATCGATCTCTTTTGACAAAATCTCACCCGTATAAGTTTGACCATTAGAATAATAATTAATAGTAGTGTTCGCCATCAGCTGTAACTTCATAAATGACCTGCATAGTACCATTTTTACCTTCAGCAGAATTATTTTCATAAGTACCTACATATTTGGTATCTATACCTGTTCCTATAGGTTTTTCTGTTTCAGGATTTGTACTGTCATTTACCAAACTTATAACTAAAAAACTTAAAATAATTTTTTGTCATCATTAAGCCTCTTTTAAAAATATATAAAATTATTTAACTTTAGTAAGTGCAGTAAATTGAATATCTGAACTTCTATGTGAAGCATCTTTATAACCTACAACTTTACCGTCTGTTATACTAGGATTAATTTTTGTTTGACTTCTATTAATAATAAAATTTAAACTTACGTCATCATTTAAAGACATTTTAGTACCTGAATAATGAAATCCCAATACTTGACAATTTTTACTTGCATCTACATAAAGAAAAAATGAACTTGGTATACTATGTATATTTGAAGTATTTCCTGAAGATGATGTTTTAACGAATGTATCATCAATAGTTACTGTTTCTTTTATACCTGCTGAAGTAGTACCTTCCCAAGTACCTTTATATCCATCAGGTATTTTTAATCCTGCTGGTAAATCTGCATACATTATACCTTCTATTTTACTGCCGTCACTTTTTACAATATTAACGCTTCCATAATAAGTTGTATCAGTAGGAAATATAATAGAGCCTTCATACTCACTATTATATATTAAATAAACTCTATATTTATCAGTAATAATATCTGTAACTGTATCGCCTTCTGCATTTATGCTGTATATATCTGATTTTGTAATATCAGCTTTTAATGTGTCCTGCTGTAATCCTGTTATTCCTCCGTTTTGAATGGATATTGTATAAGTATTTCCATCCATACTAAAGAATTTAAAACCATATGCAGCATATTTATCAGCTATTCCATTAGCTTTATATTCTGAGGCTGTAGGAGTAGTACCTGAACCATCATTAGTAAGATTTGTACTGTCATTTCCGCAGCTTATCATTAAAAAACTTGAAACCAAAAAAGTGAATAAAAATATTTTTTTGTCATAATCGCCTTTCTTAATTATTATATTTTTATATTGTCAGTTATTTTTGAAACCAAAACTACAATAAAAAAACATTATTTTTTAATATAATTTTATATTCTAAACTATAATATTTTTTAGTATGCAGGTACTACACATTAAATAGAAAATACTCCAACATACCTCTTCCCATCTTTTGAAAAATCAATATCAAGAGACTGTTCAGAAAATATAAAATTAAAAGATGCTCCTTCATAGCTTCCAGAATATACTCCATTTCCTTTGTCAAAAATATAGCCTTCTGGAATAATAAATGGAGAATTGCTTCCTATTTCAATTTCAACTGAACCCTTATCTGTCGTTCTTATAGTTGTATTATAATTAACACTGCCGTCACTGAGAACTCCTGTATATACTTTAAATCTGTACTACTGAGGAAGTCCTGTGCCAGTTGCTCCTGTTACATCATTATTGCTACAGCTTATAACTAAAAAACTTGAAACTAATAAACTAAGAAAAATTGTTAATGTCTTTTTTAACATAATAAACTTTTTCTATTTTTATAAATATAAAACAAATAAATCAAAAAACAATAAAACTTTTTTGATTTTTTTGAAAATTTTTTATAATTATTTTAGACTTATAGTGTAATTTCATAATTATATATTTGTTTTTTATAAAATTACATCAAATAATTACAGAGTAAATAAAAATATTTTTTTAATCGTAGTATTAATGCTCCTTTTTATATGACAATAAAAATAGTTAATAATAAATAAGAGGCTTTTTATAGCCCCTTATTTTTATAAAACTTTTATTATTGTTTTGTAATATTAAGCGAACTCATTGTATTTATATAAATATATTTTTCACTATGTCAATATAAAGTTTTCACATTTATTAAACTTTAAAAATTAGACTTTTATATTATCATTATTTTTATCAAACTTTCATTTATTATACAGATTATTGTTTTTCTAAAATAAATGAATTTATCAATTCTCCTTCTGTATAATTATTCATTGTAACTGCTGTATCTGTAAATATAAATTCAATATATACCGCTTGACCATTTTTAATAACTGTTTTATTTTTATAAATATTATCAGATACTTTTATCATCACATCATTTGTCATAGTTGCACTATATATTTGCTTTCCATTTACAATGCTACTCAGAGTTATACTTTGTTCATCTACTATTATTTTTATATCAGATTTTATTCCTTGATCATCTAATGACATAATATAAGTACCATACCATTTAAAATCTACAGGCGTACCATATGTGTATTCATTGCCGTAGCTTATAGATAATAAATTTAGTGCAATTAAAATAAATAAAATTTTAAAAAACTATTATTCATATATACCCCTATAGTATATGATTATATATATTTTTTTTACTATGTCAATATAATTTTTTTATAATTAAAATATTATGCTTAAAATTAATAAGAATATAGCTTTAATAGTTATATTCCAATGCTATTTCAAATGCATGCTCTAAAACTTCATCTTTATTAAAAGGTGTATAATAATTAAAAGTAAAACCAAAATTATTATAATTGATGAGCAGTTTTGCATTTAAATCCATTTTATAATTAGGAGAATGAGAAAAATAAGTTATTATATTAAATAAATTGTTAAGAAAAGATAAATAAAGTCCTATAGAATAAAATGAATGACTATCCTCATAAAAATATTCTACATAAGGACTAAGTATAAAATCATAATTATAAATAAAAGTATAATTAATACCTAAAAGGCTTTTTATATCATCAAGACTTTTTCCTATATTATCACTGCTTAAAATATTATAAGTAACATTTCCATAAAGTTTAAGACCTATATCAAATATATATGAAGCCTCAAAACCAAGCATTAAACTATTTTTAAGTGTTAAGTCATAAGTATATTTTGTAATAGCCATTAAACCCAAATGAGAAGAGGAATATTTTAAATAATACCAAGAAGTATAATACTGAGGCTCTTTTAATAAATCTATTGATTTAGTATCTGTAATAAAACCTATTGAATGAGTTATATTGTTCTGATAAAAATTAAGCTCGCTGTTATATAAAGCATCAAAATCATTATATAATACACTGTCTCCTACAAACATATACTGCCTATTAAAACCTTCTCCGAAATGGAATTTCCTTTTACCTATATAAAAACCTAAAATATCATTTATATATGTAAACTGAAGCTCATCAAAATTAAAAGAAGCATATGCTTTATTATCAGTTTGTTTTATAAAATTGCCGTTATCATAAATAATATCTCTATTATCTTTGGTGCATATTCTTAATGCAGGCTTAAATGAAAAATAAAAATTATTATTAAGATATTCAAAACCAAGATAAAAATAAGTATCATTGCTTAAAATAGAATTTGGTATAAATGCCGTTTCTTTCATATCTATATAACTAAAATTATTTTTTATTCCAAACTTAGGAGTTATATCAGCGAATGCTATAGATGATACAATAAAAAAAATAAGATATATTTTTATATTTTTCATTTCTTTAATTAATCTTTAAATAAACTAAAAAGCATTTTCATGTTTTCACTTCTAAAATATGAGCTTGAATAATTTGAAGGTACTGCACTTTCTATAGTGCATACTGTGCTTAAATTCGTATTAATAATCAAATTATAAAACTCCATATCATTAAAAGCATTATTACTAATTTTATATATTCCTCTTTTTAATGCCTTGCCGCTGTTATCAAAAAAATCTATACTATAGCCATTAGAAGTTTTTTTTAATATCGCCTTAGCATAAGGTACGCTTCTATTTTTCTTTACTAAATTCATCTCTTCTAAGCTTATCTCTTTTTCAATTTTATAATCATCAGTAAAGTTGATAGACATCAAATCATTCATATTGGCAGCTCCTGTTACAACATAGCTTCCAGATATTTTTAAAGGCGAAACCTGCTTCTCTCCCTGAACAAAAAAGCCTTGATTATTAGCTAAAAATAAAGTTTTATTATCTTTCAAATACATTAATTTATAATCTTTTCCAACTATCATATCAAAATTATTAATAGTTTTTTTTCCGTCTTTTATATCAGTAAATGTGCCTGATAATTTATAGCTTTTGCCGCCTCTATTATAAATATTAACAAAATCATCAAATATATTCTGACTGTACAAATTAAAAGATAAAATACTTATTATAAATAAAAATTTTAAAAATCTTCTAAACATATTTTATAACCTCTATTATAGGCATCTTTATAACCTTTATTATTGGATAAATACCTGCCAAAATTGATACAGATAATACCCATGCAAATATTAAAACAGTATCTTTAAATGTTAGTAATAAACTTAAAGAATATCCGTCAGTAGCCCCCGGAAATTTCATTATAAAGTTTGAAGCATTAAGTATTCCAGAAGCACTGTAAGAAATAATTATTGAAATAACTGAACTTAATACCGCCATTATGATAATTTCCAAAAATAAAAGCAAAGTTACATTTTTTATATTTATTCCTAATGCACGCATAGTACCAAACTCATTTAAACGCTCTAAAAAATTTGTAGTAAGCATCTGCATAACTGAAACAAATACTAATATGCTCAATACCCCCAAAGCTATTAAATAATTATTAGTATTCATGTCAATAACAGAAAGTAAAAATGCATTCAAATCCTTCCAATCTTTAGCCTCATAATTTAAATTGTTTTCATTAAAATATTTGTTAAGGTTATTTTTTATTTCTTCAGCCTTTTTATAATCTTTTAAATATATAAGTAAATTATGAGCATCACCATATTCAAGACCAAATATTTCATATACAGCATTAAGAGGACAGTAAATAGTAATAGCATCTGAAGCACTATTATTTAATGATATCAAACCAACAGCCATTAAAGAACCTAAACTTATACCCTCTCCAAAATCAGTCATCAAATTTAAATAATGCTCTTCATCATAATTGAGATTAAAAAACTCTCCCAAATCTTTACCTAGCACCATAGTATTAATATCATCATCAAATATAGGTGTACCAGACTTTAAAGAAACTGATGACATGATCTTTGAAGGTTTTTCATAAGCATATCCTGAAAAGAATTTACTTTTACTTTCATTGCCTATAAGTCCGCTTATATCTAGTTTTTTCTGATAATCATTAACTTCATTTATAGTTTCAAGTTTTTTATAAATTACTTCAAAATCATTATCTTTAAGCATATTTATTTTTTCGCTTTTTTTATCCCAATATGATTTATCAGCTATTACAATAGATCCTCCGCTTGTATTTATACTTGTAATAATGCCTTCTTTTGTGAAGTTATTATATCCGCTTATCATCATAAGAGATACAAAAGACACTATAATAAGTATCATATTTAAAATTGTTCTGGTTTTATTATACCAAAGATTATCAAACGCTAATTTTATTATATTCATTTATCTGTCCATTATAGTTATTAATAAAATTTTATTATTGTTCTTTTTCCCGCCGCAAAAAGAACCAAAAAGTGCAAGTGAAAAATACTTTTAAACAATATTCATTATATTTTAAAAGGTAAGATAAATTATGCATTTTATAATTAAAAACATAACCTTTTTGCTTCTCCCCGCATGCGGGCTGTGCCTGTGGCACACCGAAGTCGGGCATGCGTCACAAAAGAAGTGGGGATATAGCACGACTGTGTGCTTCGCATCAAAGCCGCCACAAAAAACTAAAAATTATTACTATATATTAAGTATTAGTCCTCCATCTCTCATAATGTATTTTGTATCAGCATAATTCTCTATCAATTCATCATGCGAAATAAAAAAGCCTATGCCGTTTCTTCTCTTTATAGTGTTTCTTATATATTCATAAATAAATTTGCTCGTATCAGTGTCCAAATTCGCACTTATCTCATCTCCAAATATATAAGGAGCTTCGCTTACCAATGCCCTTGCAATTGCCACTCTCTGTTTCTGTCCTCCTGAAAGCTGTTCTGGTTTTTTCTTTTTCAAATTATCTATTTTTAAGTTTTCTAATATTTCATTAACTTTTTTATTTATATTAGAAGAACTTTCGTTTAAAAATTTAAGAGGAAGTGCCACATTATCAAATACACTCTGAGTTTTTAATAGTTCAAGAGACTGTAAAATAAGCCCGATGTTTAAAAGTCTGAAACTGCTTCTTTCTCTATCACTCAATCTTGAAACCTCTTTATCATTCCAATAAACTGATCCCTCTGTAGGAATATCTATACTTGAGAGTATGTGAAGAAGCGTACTTTTACCAGCTCCGGAAACTCCAGCTACCCAAACAATTTCTCCGTCTTTTATATCCAAACTAATATTTTTATTTGCAGCTATATTATAATCTTTAGTCTTATATATTTTTGATATATTTTTGCATTTTATCATAATTAAAAGTCAGAACCCTCCGCACTTAAAAATCCGTCATTACCTTTATCGTAAGAGTTTTTTAATAAATACCCGTAAAAACCTTTAGGATACATTTTCAAAGCATTATCCAATTCTTCAAATGCCTTATCTGTTTCATTTACTTTCATATATGCCATAGACCTATAAATATAAGCTCTGTAAATCATATAGTCTGGTAAATTACTTGTATCATTTAATGATGTCATCACAGAATAGTATGCCGCATTATTATAAAAACTCAAAGTAGCTATCTGCCACATTCCATAAACCTGCTTTGCTCTTATATTATTTTTATTCTTTAATAGAGCCAAACGGGAATAAGTATACATATCAACAATCGCACTGTAAGGATATTTTTTATTAAAAAAAGCAAGAGAAGTAAAAGAATTAGCAAAATTAGCATAAGCTCCGTAAATATCAGAAGAGCCTTTTTTAAAAACTTTATCTTTTTTAAGATTTTTATATATATCCCCTAATATTTTATAATCCTCTTCAAAAGTTCCGCTTGCAATAGATACATTAGCCCATAGAGTATAGCATTCTATACTTAAATACATTTTCTCTTCTTCGCTTAAATTACTGTTTTTTATTCTATTTAAAATATCTTTAGCTTCGCTCGTTCTAACAAGTCTCCCCCCTGAATGATATTCATTATTTTTATTATCTATCTCTTTTAATATATTATTAGCTTCGCTTGAAACTTCAGCGTATAGTCCGCAGAAAAAACTAATAAAAATCAAAATAATCACTCTAAACATTTTAATATCCTTATTTATTACAGTAATTTTATATATACCTAAACAATTATAGTTTATCAAAATTAGTTTTTATGTTTTTATTATTTTCGGGGACTAGCCCCCGAACCCCCACTTCTTTTGTTGCCACAAAGAAGCAAAAAGGCTACATTTCAGTCTAAATTTAGTAATTTATTCTACATGTAAAGCATAAATTAGTACTATTTAGTATTATTTTCATACTTGCACTTTTTGATTCTTTGACGAAGTCCGCCTGTGGCGTGCGGCTGGAAAAAGAACAACAAAAAAATTGATAAACTTAAAAATTTTTAATATATTTAACCATATCTTAATTAAACATTCCTTTTCCTTTATTATTCATATCAATAACATTTTTTATAAAAGCCCCCTCTGGAAATATATCTTTTGCCATTTTCATGTACTTATCATAATTGGCTTTATCATTATTTTTAAAATATGCCTGAGAAGTCCATAAATAAACTATATGTTTTTCCCATTTCTCTTTAGCATTGCTTTCAGCCTTTTTAAATATTGGCAGTGCTTTATCTATTCCGCCTCCTACAAACTCTGGGCTGTATGCTGTAAGCATTGCTTTGCCCAAAAGTGAAGGAAAATGATTCGCGTTAATTTTTAAAGCATTATCATATATCTCTCCGGCTTTTGCTGAAAGTTTTATAACATCATTAAATGAAGAATAATTAATAGCACCGCTCATCACATCAGCAACAGAGGCCATATAATCAGCATCTTTTTCTGAAAGTAAAGGAGTATTTTTACTTATATTATCATTTAATAATTTATAAGCCTCTCTTTTACTTTTAGGATTCATGTATATGTCCATAAGTAAAATAAGATTTTCATAGGTTTGTTTTTCTATATTTCCATAATTAGCATTTTTTATTTTTTCTATAACAGCATTTAAATCCCCTTCTTTATTTGTATTAATCATATAGTAAATATTATAAAGCTCATTAAATTCTTTGCTGTATGAAAAAGCTGAAATAGTCAAAACAAAAGATAAAAATAAAACTGTTAAAATTTTTTTTATCATATTAAATCCTCCTTAAAACAATATACAATAAAAACTACTCATTATTAACATCATTATTCAAATTATTCGTATTAGCAAAAAATGGTTTGTCTTTTATCTTAATATAAATAAAATAAGAAATCATCACAGCCATAAAAGTACATACAACAGAAACAACATAAGTAACAATCTGCTGAATTATTATATCATTATTAATAGTTATATTATTTTTAATAAAGCTAAAAAAGAATGATGAAAAAGTTAATCCGTTTATAACAAATCTTATAAATGCAATTATCAAAGCAGTTATTAAAGCCATACTAATATTAAAATCAATACCTTTCTTTTTAATATACATCTTCATAAAATAAATAGTTAAGCAAGTTAATATAATACCAGCTATATTAACAATAATACCCAAAGCACTTTGAATCATCATATACATCAAAGTTACAGGAGTAGAATCCAAAATAGTAAACATTCTTATAATTTCAAATAATCTAAAAAATATATAATATAAAATACCAATCACTATTGAATAAATAGGAGAATATAAAAATGCTGGAAGTATAAAAAATACACTAAATATAGCAGTACAAAATATAGCAATTATACCCAATACTTCTGAATTAAAAGGTATTAAATAAAATGATAAACTCAATGCTGTATAAAAGATTAAGCATAAAAAAGAAAATATAATTCTATTTTTAGCATTTATCATAAGAAATAAACTCCAAAACATTAAAACACTATAGTGCTTATTATCAAGTTCATAACCAAACTTTTATTATTATCAACACCAAAAGTCAATTGTAAAGGTGTTGTACCGTAAAGGTTATACCCTATTCCTCCTCCTACTACATACAATAAATTTCCTTTATCAATACTAGTTTCAAAATATTTTCCATATCCCACATTTCCAAAAGCAACTAAGTATATATCATTAAAACCAGATGGAAGAAATCTCATAAAAAATTTATATTCAAGATGAACAAATGTAAGAAAATCCATATTTTTAAGATGAGCTTCTAAATTGGTTAAAGGCATCATCATAAGAGAGTATAAATATTTAAACCCTATAGAATATTTTTTACTGCTTTTATCAAAATAAGCACTGTATCCTATATAAGGCATAATTCCAAGCTCGCCCCAATAATGAAAAAATGAATAAGGCATACTAGCTGAAACATTATATGAATACTGATTTTCATTAGGTATAATGCTCGCACCTATGCCAGCATTAAATTTAAGTTTATTAACTCCGTCATCAACAAATGTAGAACTTAAACCAACACTTTGATTAATCTTAAAAATAGAGCTTAATCTATAAACTTCCCTCTCGGAAGAAAATATCTTTCCTATATTCATTCCATAATAAATCATTACATTATCAAAAGAATATCCTAATTTTAATTGTCCGTAATATTCTAAATCTTTATAATTAAATGTAGAAAAAGGAGGTGTTATCCCCTGCTTATAATTCAAATCTATAAAAAATCTTCTATATCTGTACTCCATTCCAATATTAGCAAATATTCCGAATGACGACTCAGAGCCGTAATCAAAACTTATCCCTACGCGAGGTACATATACAAAATGTGAATTCTTTTTATATGCATATCCTAAATCAACAGAAAAAGGAAATCCAAAATAATTATAACTATAATGAAAACCAGATTTTACAAAATCATTCTGAGCAAAGAGGAAACTTGATAATATGCTGAACAAAATTAATATTCTAAATATTTTCATAAAATATAAATCACCTACTATTTATCTTATATTACTATTATAACATAAGTATTATGTCTGTCAATATACTTTGTATAAAATATTACAAATTTATTTTTTATATTCAAATATCTTACTCCTAAATAAATAATAATCTGCAATTATAGAAATAGTCCAATTCAATATTCCAATAAAAGCCCAAGTAAACCATAAATAATGATTATATTTAATAGTAACAATATTTGTAATAAGCATTACTGCTGAATAAATTATAACCGCAATAATAGAGTTTTTTAAATTAATTTTATAAATATCATAACTATATTTTCTTATTTTAGGTTTGATATTATCAGAAAAATTCCAAAGAGAATAAATAACTATATAAATAAATAACATCAAATAAAAATAAGGCATAGTAAGTTTATACCCGATTTTAGTAGTTTCATTAAAAATACTTACATTCTCTATAATCAAACCCAAAATAAAAACCAAAAAAGCTGTAGAAAAAGAAGATATTAAAGCTGTTAATATTTTTATATAAACATTATAAACAATTTTAGCATCTTTACTTATATCTTCAAAAACTTCATCAATATTTCCGAGACTCTCTATAGCTTTACTGCATGCTTCTTCATATTTCATTCCATTTTTTACATAATCTTTAACTTCAGAATTAAGCATATCTTTTATTTCATCTAACTGTTCAAGCACTTCTTTAGTATTTGGATATTTCTTTTTTATATTTTTATAAAAATCATTAATATTCATAATTATTTCCCCTTTAAATTTTTAAAAAAACTATAAAAGAAAAATACAGTCAAAGGCCAAGATGAAGCATATATAATAACAAATAAAAACCAAATATGATGCGGGCTAAAAATAATATTAAATATAAATACAGATATTGCTATAATAAAAAAACCTATTATAGAATATTTTAAGTTTATCTTATAATCATTACAAGTATATTCAACCACTTCATATCTATTACGCATATTAATAAAAGGTATAACTGTAGCTAAAAAAATAGCAATTATTCCAGAAACAATAAAAAACATACTTGCAATTAAAGAATTATTTATATAAGAAAAAAACAATATATTATTATTTTTCAAAGAAATGAAGCATAATAATAAACTTAAAAAAACTACAATAAAAATATCAATAATACCAGAAAATAAATATAGTCTATGTTTATTAACTATTTTTGCATCCTTTGATAATTCTTCAAGCATAGAATCTATATCACCTAAAGATTTAATAGCATTGTTAAAAGCTTCTTTTTCATCTTTTCCATTATTAATATATTCTTCAGTTTTCATATATAAATAATTTCTAAGCTCTTCAATCTGATCCATAACTTTTTGAGTATTAGGATATTTATTTTTTAATTCATTACAAAAATCATCTATCATAATATTTTCTCTTTTATACAAGATATACAATATCTATTCAATATCAAGGAGTTTATCTATTATTTTTTTGGTAAAAAGCCATATATCTCTCTCTTCTTTTAAAAACTTTTTGCCTTCTTCTGTAATCTTATAATATTTTCTTCTTCCGCCCTGACTTTCATCACCCCAGTAGCCTTCTATCAGCTTTTTACTTTCAAGCCTTCTTATAGCACTGTATAAAGTCTGACCATTAATCTCATATTCTCCATTAGTTTTATCAGTTATCAATTTAGAAAGCTCATAACCGTAAGAATCATTATCTTTTAAAAAATGCAAAACTACAGCATCTATATGACCTCGTATAATATCGCTTTCTATATACATTATATTCTAAATCCTCATTCAATTAATAATTATAAATAAAAGTAAAGTAAATGTATAAATTTGTCAATAGCTGTATTTTATAAGCTATATAACAATTTTTATTAATACAAAAAATAGGCCTGAAATTTATAATAACTTCAAGCCTATTTAGTACACAATTATAATATAATGATAATTACCACCATTTTTTATTTAAATCTGGTTTTCTTATATATTCTGGAAGAACTAATTCTTTTTTATCATCATTAGTAGCAGTATTGTTATTATTTTCAGGTATATACCTAGAATCACCTCTCAAATAAGAAGCTATATTTTCATATCCATTATCATAAGCCAAATCAGCAGCTGTATAACCGTCTCCATCTTTTATATTTTTATCAGCATTACATTTTTCTACCAATGCCATAACACTGTCCATATTACCATAAGCAGCTGAATAATGCAAAGCAGTATCTCCAGTAGAATCTTTTATATTAACATCAGCTCCTCCGTCCTGAACTAAAGAAACTAAAGCATCAGAATTATCTTCCAAAGCAGCATAATGTATAGGGTACATACTTTCATTGTTGGCTATATTAACGCTTGATTTATCAGAAGAAACTATATTTTTTATAACATCAGAAGAAGCATACATTGCAGCATAATGAAGTGCAGTATTTCCGTCAGAGTTTTGTATTTTTGTATCAGCACCATATTTTAAAAGTACAAGAACTGTAGAAGGATTATCTTTCATAGAAGCCCAATGCAAAGGTGTGTCATTTCCATTATTATCTGTTTCATTAACTAATGTTTTATCTTTTTCTAATAATAATATAACAGCATCATCATTTCCATTAGCTGAAGCTACATGTATAGGCATAGCTCCGTCTACATCATCTCTTGCTCTTATATTACATCCAGCCTCTATAAGAGTATATATTATATCAGCATTTCCTATATATGAAGCAGTTATTAAAGGGGTAGCTCCTCCCAAATACCAATTATCCAAAGTAGCCTCATAAGGAAGTTTTACTTCTTTATTAATATCTTTATAAGAAAGCAAAGCCTCTACAGAATCTAGGCTATTATTAATAACAGCTAAATGCAAAGGAGAATATCCGTTTTCATCTACGAAATTAGGATTAACTCCTTCTTTTATTAAAGTATTTATAGCTATTATATCATTATTTTTTACAGCAACTAAAAGTTCAAGCTGTTTAACATCAAGAGGCTTTTGTGTATCATCTGATGAAGTTGCAGGCTGTTCTGGAACAGATTCTTCAGCTATTTCACCTTGCATATTTTCATCTATAGCTTCTCTCTCCTCTGCCTGAGCAATTGCATCTCCTTCTAAAGTTTCTTCTTCTGTATTATTATCAGCAACAGCAGTTTCATCATCAGTTACTTCTTCAGCGTCCTCTCTTGCTATATTTCCAGTTAAATAATTTCTAACATCATCGCGTCTTGCATAATATACAGGATTATTGCCGTCTTTAGTTAAACTCTCTTTATCAGCACCCAAATCAACAAGAGCCTGAACAGTCTGAAGTGAAGAGAAAGCAGCCGCATAATGAAGAGCAGTCCAGCCGTCTGCATCTTTTGCTTCTATATCTGCACCATTTTCCATTAATAATTTAACTGTATCTGGCTTATCTTTCATAGCAGCCCAATGCAAAGGAGTGTTTCCTCTATTATCTGTATCATTGATTGTAGTAGGGTCTTTCTCTAAAAGTATTGATACTACTTCATTATTTCCGTTAGCTGATGCCATATGTATAGCCATACTTCCGTCAACATCATCTTTGGCTTTAATATCGGCGTTATTATCAAGCAAAGCTTTAACTATATTTGCATCGCCTATATATGAAGCTAAAATCAAAGGACTTGCTCCGCCTAAATACCAGCCGTCTATACTTACCTTCATATCTAGTTTGGAATTAATATTTATATTTTCATCTTTAAGCAAAGTATTTACAGTATTTAAGTCTCTATTATAAATTGCTCTATGTAAAGGAGTATACCCTTCTCCGTCCAATACATTTATATCTATATCAACAGAATTAGATAATATATTTGATACATTATCTGCGTTTTTTTCATTGATAGCATTAAACAAGCTAGTTTCATTTGTTGTTAATGCGAATATAGAATAACTAAAAGTTAAGAATATAGCTAAGAATTTAATACGTTTCACTTCTGATACTCCAATTTTATAAATTATCAATAATAAGTATATTAGATAATAAATAAATATCAAGTATAATAAAAAATTTATACATAAAATTTTACTTTAATTAATTTTATATAATTAGACTTGTTTAAAAACTCTATTTTTTAATACTTATAGTTTTTTAATTTAATATTTTTTTAATTATAGTTGAGGCTTTGCTGCGAAGCACACAGTCGTGCCAAACCCCACTTCTTTTGGTGACCCAAAGAAGCAGGCACAGCCCGCAGTCGCGAAAGACTGCATGTCTATATACTGAAACGATAGTTTATACAACATATAAAACATTATTTTTATAATTGATAAATTATGAAATTTTATACATAATCTTGTCAAGTACTTTTGAAACAAGTCTAATAATTAAATTTTTTATAAAAACAATAATTATAAAAACTTGAAATAAAAAGTAATTATGATAAAATATCTCATAAAAATAAGGAATAAGGAATGAGGTCTCCTTAGATTATTTACATTATCAAATAATCAAACCGCTTAATATTTATTTCCAGACAAAATATAAAAGCTGATGACTTCTGCAAATTTTATGATTTTTTTTATGTATTTGCAGACAGCAGTTTTATATTTTCTAAAATCTTAAATTCATAATAAAAAATCAAATACTATTAAAAAAGGATTTAATCTTATGCTTCTTAGTTTGGCATTAATATTTTTATGCGGAATGCTTTTAGGAAAAATATTTTCTCTATTAAAACTTCCTTCTCTTTTAGGACTTATTATAACTGGAATTATATTAGGTCCATATTGTTTGAATCTATTAGACAGTTCAATACTTTCAATATCGGCAGATTTAAGAGAATTGGCTCTCATTATCATACTTACGCGTGCAGGGCTTAATCTTGATATAGAAGATTTAAAAAAAGTAGGACGTCCTGCGATACTAATGTGTTTTATCCCTGCAAGTTTTGAGATAATAGGAATGGTTTTAATAGCTCCAAAACTTTTTAATATTACTTTATTTGAAGCAGCTTTAATGGGTTCGGTTGTAGCTGCTGTTTCTCCTGCAGTGCTTGTTCCTAAAATGCTTAAACTTATTGATGAAAGATATGGTACTAATAAAAGCATACCTCAATTAATTATGGCAGGTGCTTCTGTTGATGATATATTTGTAATAGTGTTATTTGCTTCTTTTACTTCCTTAGTTAAAGGCGGAAGTGTTTCAGCACTTGATTTTTTGAAAATACCTACTTCTATAATATTCGGTCTTTTAGTAGGTATTATAACAGCATTGATACTCACAAAATTTTTCTCACGCTTTCATATAAGAGACAGTGCCAAAGTGGTAATAATATTAAGCATATCATTTATACTTGTAACAATAGAAAACTCTATATCAAAGTTTTTTAATGGTATTATAGGATTTTCTGGTCTTCTTGCTGTTATGAGTTTAGGAGCATTTTTAAAAGCTAAAAAACAAGAATTATCAAAAAGACTATCTTTAAAATATTCCAAACTCTGGGTGGCTGCAGAAATTATGCTTTTTGTATTAGTTGGTGCTACTGTCAATATAAAATATGCTCTCAATACCGGCTTTACTGGTATTTTACTAATATTCGCTGTATTAATCTTTAGAATGCTTGGGGTTTTAATTTCTCTAATAAAAACTAATCTAAATAAAAAAGAGAAAATATTCAGCATGATTGCCTACTGTCCTAAAGCAACTGTACAGGCTGCGATAGGTTCAATTCCTTTATCTTTGGGTTTTGCTTCAGGCGAAATCATACTCACTATAGCAGTACTTGCAATACTTATAACTGCTCCCCTAGGCTCTTTTGCAATAGAATTATTTTATAAAAGATTATTAGAGCATGAATAATTAAATAAAGACTTCTTAAAAATAACTTTTATATACTTTTAAGAAGTCTAATTTATAAATTATGATATTTATTTTCCAGTATTTTCTCTAATACATTGAACAGATAAATTATCAAATGTTTCTTCATTATATCCTTCAAGAGAAAATTTAACTTGCAGCTTTACTTTAGAGTACTCTCCGTCTTTTAACTTTGTTTTCATTTTATCCACACCATCTTTAGATAAAACAACCATATCATTAAACGTAATAGTAAAATCTTCTTTAACTAATCCTATATCTTTAGAAGCGGTATCAGAACTATCAAATGTTAATGCTGTAACTGTAACACTGGCATTTTCTATTTGAAATGTCAAGTTAGGATCTTTACATGTAGACTGAAAATCAGTACCTACTGAACCTGATTCAAAATTATAACTTCCTAGTGTTAATTTAATAACTTCATTTATTCCTGATATATATCCAAATTCAGGAAAATTTTTATTTTGTCCTGTTTGTCCAGTATTTCCTCCATTATCTGAGCTGCTTCCTCCATTGTTGTTATTAGGATTTGAAGGACTATTGCAGCTAAATATCAACAACATCACAGATAACATTAATAGTAATTTTTTAATCATTTTTATTTCTCCTTAAGAATAAAATTATTTTATATTAACTTATACTTATTTTTGCAATAGCAAAAAAGCTTATAAGATAATAAGCCGAAGTAATTTAAAGGAATTGATGAAAAATTAGAATATAGTTTCTTTATTAAGTATAAAAAACTATATAGCGGTGCGGTG
>NZ_CASEGO010000005.1 GCF_949287625.1 uncultured Brachyspira sp.
AAATATAGCCTTTTTGCTTCTTTGTGGCAACAAAAGAAGTGGGGGTGTGGGGGCTAGTCCCCACAAATACTAAAATTTAAAAATTTATTTTTTGACAAACTATAGTTGTTTAGGTATATACTGAAAATTTTTAAGTTTGTCAATTTTTTTGTTGTTCTTTTGCCGCATTCGCTTACCTATAGCACGCAGAGTGAGGCGGACAGCGTCACAAAAGAAGTGCGGGCACAGCATGACCATGTACTTTGTAAGGGTAAAGCACTTACATAATTAAAAAACATCATGTTTTAAATTATTATAATAGTTTTGAAACAAGTACAATATATATTCAGTATTTTTATATTAAGTTATGAATGAAATTATTATAATTTTTAAATATTATCAAAATAATCTTTAAAAGTTTTATTATTATTGGTATAATATAGCCTTTATATGCGGGTAAAATATTATATAAATTTTTTATCAATATAATTTTTTGTATTATATGTATTTATTGTTTTATTAAATATATAATATTATGATGTTTTTTTATAAGTAAAAGGAAATTATTTATGGTCAATTTTTTTAAAAGTCAGTCAACAGAAGCAAGGCGTGATTTAATACTTCATGGTTCTATTACTAATACATTAATAATGCTTTCTATACCAACACTTATGATGAGTTTAGTTCAGTCATTAATACCATTAATGGACGGGCTTTTTCTTAATAATGTTACAGGTACTATTATAGCAAGCAGTGTAAACTTTGCTGAACCTATTATTAATATGATGACAGCATTATCTCAAGGTTTGGGGGTTGCTGCTATGGCAATAGTGGGGCAGTATAATGGACTTGGTGATTTTACGAATGCCAAAAAGATATCAACTCAAATAGTAGTTACTGGTGTTTTATTTGGTATTGCTATGGGACCTACACTTTATATTGTAAGTATATTAGTTTCTATGAATTTACAGCCAGGCATTAAAGAAAATGTATATCAGTATTTATCATTATACAGTTTTGTTATGCCTATGACATTTTTGGCCGCTTTATATAATGGTATAAAAAATGCCAATGGTAAGCCTGAAGCTACTTTTATAAGAAGCGTTATACTTCTTCTTTTAAAAATTGTATTTAATTTTATATATGTTTATTTTATGCACTTAAAAATAGTAGGAAGCGTATTAGCATCATTTTCTACATATTTAATAGTTACAGCTTGGATGTATTATGATTTATTTATAAAAAAGAGCGATGATAAATTATCTTTAAAAGATTTTAAATTTGATAGATCCATTTTAAAAGAACTTATGATAATAGGTGTTCCTTCAATGCTTACCACTTTTTTAAGCAATTTAGGTTTCTTTTTAATTAATACCGAAGTAGAAAAATACGGAGCTACTATATTAAATGGTCAGGGTATAGCCAATAATATAACTACCGTATGTTTTAATCTTCCAGCTGCATTTGGTTCTGCTGTTACAACTATGGTTAGTATGAATATAGGAGCTAAATATGCCGATAAGGCAAAAAAGTCATGCTATACAGGTATGGTATTAAGTGCAATTACTGCAATTATACTTATAGCCATTGTTATACCTCTTACTCCTCATATAACAATATTATTTACTAGGGAGGCAGAAGATTTATATGTTGCTAATGGTGCTTTGCCTATTTTTGCATTAGGGGTATTAGGTTTTGGTATTACTATGGTTGTGCAGGGTGCATTAATAGGTCTTGGAAGGACGAGAGTACCTCTTATAATCAGTATACTTAGGATATGGTTCTTAAGATTTATATTTATCATTGTAACTACGAAGTATTTATCTTATTGGTCAGTATTCTGGGGCAATTTATTTTCTAATACTATGTCTGGAGTTATAGCATTTATTATTATATCAAAAGTTCCTTGGGTATCTGTTATTAATTTAAAAACTCAAAACAGCGTTATTTTAAGAACAAGACTTTTTATAGATTCTTTAGGTGCTAAACTTTTCCCTAAAAATATTGGTAAAAGGAAAGATTATATTCAGAAGATGAGAGAGAAATTAAGCAAAATAAAAGACCCTGTAAAACTTGTACTATTTAGAGAAAAGGAAATAGAGAAAATAGAAAAGATGCAGGAAAGAGAAGAAAAAGCTAAGAAAAGAGAAGAGATGAAAAGATTAGAGAGAGCTGAATGGAAAATGCAGCTTGAAGAGATAAAAGAAAAAAGAGAGAAGATAAATCAGGAAAGAAAAGAGTATAATGAAAATAGAAAAAGAGAGAAAGAAGAGAAAAAATTGAAAATGAAACAGGAAGTTCAGGCTAGAAGAGAGGCAAGACATAAACTTAGAGATGAAAGAAATATAGAAAAAGAAAAACGAAGAGAAGAGAGAAGAATGCTTAGAGATAAAAATAATAAAAAAGACAATACAGAAAATAATTAAGAGATATAATATTTATGAATACAACTTTAGTAGTATTAATAGCTGGAAGTTCTAAACGTTTCGGCGGTAAAGTAAAAAAGCAGTTTATAAAAGTAGATAAAAAGCCAATATTTGTACATACTTTAATAAATATGCTTAAATTTAATTTTGATAATATTGTGTTGGTAAGCTCCAAAGATGATATAAAAAATATAAAAAAATATATAGAAAAAGAAGAGAGCATAAAAGAAAATGCTAAAAAAAATATGCATTATATAGAAGGCGGAAGTGAGAGGGTATATTCAGTATATAATGCTGTTGTTTTTATAAAAGATAATATAAAGACTGATTATGTATTTATTCATGATGGGGTTAGACCTCTTGTAAGTAAAAATGAAATAAAATCTTTATATGATGCTGTATTAGAGCATGATGCTGCAATATTAGCTTCAAAGGTTGTTGATACTATAAAAAAAGCTGATGATAATAATAATATAATAGAGACTATAGACAGAACATATCTTTATAGGGCAGCTACTCCTCAGGGCTTTAAATTTGATAATTATATTACAGCTATTGAAAAATATATTAATGATAAAAATGCCAATTTAGCTACAGATGATGCTGAGATATACAGCAAATACTTTGGAAATGTAAAAATAGTTTTATGTTCATCTAATAATATAAAGATTACGAGTAAAGAGGACTTGAATATTTTTATTAAATTGAAGTAAAAGTATATAAATTATTTGCTTTTTTTCTTATTAAATGATAAAATTTTCAAACTAAGTTATTTAGGGGTTTATATATTTTGAAATGCGATATATGCGGTAAAGAGAAGGCTGTATTACATATTCAGGAAATTATAGGTAATGAGCGTCATCAGATAAATATATGTAAAGAATGCGAGATTAACGGCAATATTATGGAGAAATGTCTTGAGCTTGAATTCGATAATATTGATACAGCGTTTCCTAATTACAGATCTCTGCCTTCAAAAAAGAAAAAGAAGAAAGTTCCTAATTCTAATAAAGTATGCAAAGTATGCGGTTATTCTTTGGAAGACTTTTTAAAGACAGGGGCAGTATGCTGTCCTAAATGTTATGAATATTTAAAATCAGATTTATCTAAATCGGTTAAAAAGATACATAGAGAGAATAAACATATAGGTAAAATATCTAATAAAAATTTAAGCTTCAGAGATATAGAATCAAAAATAGAAGAGTATAAAGAAAAAATAGAACTGTTAATAAAAATAGAAAATTTTGAAGAGGCTGCTTTAATAAGAGACAAACTTGAAACTCTGCAGCATGATTTAATATCTAAAAAAACTAAGAGCGAAAAAAAAGATGTCCGTTAATAACAGCATAGCAAATTGGATATATCAGAAAGGAAATGATGATAATATAGTATTATATTCAAAAGTTTCAATTTATAGAAATTTGGATAATATAAGATTCTTTTATCATATGGATAAAGAAGATTTTGATAAAACCGAATCTATTTTAAGAACAAATATAGAAAATTTAAATCATGAGTTTGAATATATAAAACTTTTTAATGAACCTAATTTGAATATACGCATACTAATAGAAAATCTTACAATACCAAAAAATAAAAATTTAGTTAATGCTTCATTATATACTGATATAAATCAATCTTCATCTTTGCTTATAAACTCTAATGAACATTTGGAAATACAGACTATAGCAAGGGGATTAGAACTTGAGGACTGTTTCAATAGGGCATACAAGATAGAAAATGAATTAGACAAAAAAATAGATTTTGCCTATGATAAAAAGTTCGGATTTTTAACTAGCTCCCCTGATATAATAGGTACTGCTATGAGTGTGAATGTATGTTTGGCTATACCTTGTCTTATTTGGAAAACCCCTGATAATATAGATTATTTTGTTAATGAATGTGCTAAAATGGGATTTGAAGCTAGTATAAAAAACGGGCTTATGTATATAAAAAATAATATTATGATAGGAGTTACTGAGAAGTTTATACTTGACGGTATTATCGAAAAAGTTAAAGAAATATCGGAAAAAGAGAAAAGAATAAGAAGCAGAATAAAAAAATTGGATAGAATAGAAATTGAAGATAGAATATACAGAAGCAGAGCAATATTATTATCAGCAAGAACTCTCAAATATAAAGAGCTTATAAAGTATAGTTTATGGCTTAGAGTAGGTATTGATTACGGGATACTTGAGGATTTGGAGCTTGATACTTTATATTATATTATAGCAGCTGGAAGAAGCGGACATTTAAAGCAGTTATATCAGAAAAGCAGCTATTATAAAAATATAGACGAAATGAGAGCTAATGTTATAAGAGATATTTTAAAAAATAAATGAGCATAATGTTTTAAGTTATGCTCATTTTTTATTAGTTTATTATAATTAATTTAAAAAATTTAATTATGCTTTGTTTAGATAATTTGTGGCACTTACAGCAGCAACAGCACCTTCTCCTACAGCATTGGCAACCTGACGTATTGGTTTGAATATAGAATCTCCGCATGCAAATACGCCTTCAATATTAGTTTCCATTGTAGACATATTTGTAACTATATGACCAGTTTCTTTTAATTCTATTCCAGTATCTTTTAAGAAATGAGTAGCAGGTTCTTGTCCTACAAATACGAATACTCCGTCTACTGCTTGTTCATGAATACTTCCGTCTAGTACATTTTTGATTTTTATGCTAGTAACTTTACTGTCTCCGCAAATTTCATCTATAACAGAATCAAGTACATATTCTACCTTTCCAGTATCTGTTAAATGTTTTACGTTTATAGGTTCAGCTCTAAACTCTTTTCTTCTATGAACTAAATATATTTTATTAACAAATCTTGTAAGGAAATAAGCCTCATCAAAAGCACTGTTTCCTCCTCCTACTACAGCAACAGTTTTATTTCTGTAGAAAGCCCCGTCACATGTAGCACAGTATGAAACACCTTTTGCCGAAAAAGTATCCTCTCCTTTAGTTCCTAATTTTTTGGCAAAGCCTCCCATAGCAAGTATTATAGTTTTTGTTTCATAAGTTTTTCCGTCAGCTGTGATAACTTTTTTTATCTTTTCTTTTATGTCCTCTATTTTTATAACTTCATCATAAACTATTTCATTTTTTGAAAACTTTTCAGCATGCTGCTGCATTTTTGCAACAAGTTCAAAAGAGCTTATCTCTTCTGGAAAGCCTAGATAATTTTCAACTGTATCAGTACTCATCATCTGACCGCCAGCTCCTTTTTTCTCTATTAGAAGAGAGTTTGTTAAAGCTCTGCCCAAATACAGCATAGCAGAAAGCCCTGCAGGACCTCCGCCTATTATAATACTATCATATACAGACATATATAAACACTCCTTTATTATTAATAATAATTATTATATGGTATTAATTATAAATAGTCAAGTTAGATATATAAAACATTTAATTATTTAAAATGCTTTTTAACATAAGCTATTATTTCACTAGCATTAGCTATTTCTCTTGAAGAGTTTCCTACACGTATATAGAATTTCTCTTCTTTTGCCCCTTGTTTGTTTGTAATTTTAGTATATACGGGTTCTTTTCCTTTGCTTATATAAACTATACATATATCTTTTTCATCTTCGGTAACAAAATCAATTCTTATTCCCTCAGCAGAGAAAGCATTTCCGTAATATGTTTCAATAAGTGTTCTTAAATGAAGTTCAAAGAAATCTCTGTTGGCATGTTTCAATGTACTGTAATCATGCTCAAGCCCTAATATTTCGCCGTCATTTGATATACCTATGAATAATCTTCCGCCCTCTGTATTGCTGAATGCTGCTATTGATTTCATGATTACTTCTTCTAATGCTTTATTAATTTTTTCAGTATTGCTGTCGTATCTCAAGCTGGATTTGAACTCTACATTAGTGTTTTCGCCTTCTTCAATAATTTTCTTTATATTCATATGATTTCTTTTAAGCTCTTCTATGATTCTAATATAATGAACGGCTAATATAACAACAAGTATTACACTAATAGAAATAAATACAATTAAGAATAATATAATAGGAACCTGTATTTTATTTATAAGTGCCTTTTCTGGTATGATGATTCCTATTTCTATATTATTGTCCGCTACAGAGAATGAACCCTTATATCCCCAATATATATTATCTTTATATAATACTTTTAACATATCCTCATTAGTACCGTTAAATTCTTCAGTCATAATATCTGCTATGGCATTATAATCAAGTACTGTTATATTATCACTTGTATTGCTGTTTGTACTAGTGTATGATACTGGGAATGTTATTTTGCTGTTTCCAGTAACCAAATAAGCATAAATATTTTCTATATTCTTAAGCTCAACATCATTAAAATTTACATTAAACTGAGATATATATTCAAATGCTATATTTTCATTTGCTATGTATATTAAATGTATATAAGGTTTTCCATCTCTTATATAAAAGGAATCTATACTTAATTGTTCAAAAGGTACAGAGGCATACTGATTGCTTTCAGTGCTGTTTGTTACAATATGCCCTACAACTTTGTATCCGTTTACTTCTTTTGTAATAGACATATAGTTATTTCCGACTTTCATAGCAGCTTTTTCTATAAATGTATGCTTTGGGAAGAAATTGGTTATAAGTAATTTATATGCTTCTGGTGCCTTGTTTACTATATCAAATATAGGTGTCATCTGCATAGAGAAGTAGTATGTAGGATAAAATATTTTAGAATACTCTTCTACTATAGAAGTTTTCACGTCCTGAAAGAGGGATTTAAAAATAAATTTAATAGGTATAGGGCTTCTCATCTGTATATATATCAAAAAAGTTATAAATAAGAACAATATCAATATAACTACATCTCTTAATATTCTATTTCTTAACTCAGATTTAGAGAAGAATCTGCCAGATACAATCTTCATACCATATCCATATAAAAGTCCTATATACATGTTATGATAACATATATTTAATATATATCAACCTAAATATATTAAAAATGGTTAAAATTACATATATATGGTATGTTATTAAAGTATTATTTACAAAAGTATATTTTTTTTGTAAAAAGTGTATAAAAAATATATTGACTTTTTAATAGTTTATAGTAGACTTTAGTTAAATAACTGAAAGGTAACATGATGTTTGTTTTAATTAAAAAATCGCATCGCATCGCATCGCATCGCATCTAGTATATCTTTATAATTTCTTATTATATAAAATCAGTCTATCATTTTTATTTTATTTCATTAAAAATTATAAATTTAATTCATTAATAAATTATATACATCAAAAATATATTTTCATATACATCTATGTTCAATATGTAGTACAAACATATAAATCTAGCTTTTTGCCTTATAAAGCCAATAAATTTGATGGAATTATGAGGTATATTATAATTTTTTTATTAAGGAGTGTTCAATTATGAACAAAAAATTTTTTAAATTATTTTTATTAATATCTTTATTTTCTTTATTTGCTGTAGCATGCAGCAATAAAAGTACAGGTCCTGAAAAGACAGAAGATACTTCTAAAACAATAACAGTATCTAAAATTTTAGAAGTGTTGAAAACTGTTCCTAAACTTGAAGTTGGCGGAGAAACTTGGGACTTCTCTACAATTACAGATCTTAGTCAAGTTCCTGAATTAACATCTACTACATCAGGAAGCGGTGCTGCAGCAGCTCAAGTAATGCAAGCTTTGACAGCTGGAGCAACTCCAATATTAGAAAAAAATGGTATAACAGCTAGTAATCCGCAAGTAACAGGAGGAGATGCTGGTACTAAAGATCCTTTAACTTTAACTCTTACAGTAGGAGTGCAAGATGGTTACACTGCTGATGCAGAAGTACAGAAATTATTTGCAAATGGTTTAACAATAAAATTCATTCCTAAAGCAAATTGGAAATAATTAATTAAAAGATTAATTAATTAACCTTTTAATATGGGCAGGTAATATTATATTATCTGCCTTTTATTTTATAAAAATATAACATTTAATTTAAGTTAAACCTATACTGAAGTGCCTCTGTAACATGATCAACTCCTATAATCTCTTTTTCTTCCAAATCGGCTATGGTTCTTGATACTTTTAATATTTTATTATAGCTTCTTGCACTCATTGAAAATCTTTCCATAGCTAGATTAAGTAAATTTCTTGCTTTATCGTCTAATATGCAGAACTTTTCAGTGTCTTTTATACCCATAGAAGAGTTTGAAAATATTTTTAGCGAGTTTTCTTTAAAGCGTTTTTCCTGTATTTTTCTTGCTTTTGTAACTATTTTTCGCATAGATTTAGAGCTTTCTCCGTCAGCTTTTGAAGTCATTTTATTATAATCAACAGCACGCACCTCTATTGATATGTCTATTCTGTCTAGTATAGGTCCGGAAAGTTTGGCAATGTATTTTTTTCTAGCTATATCAGAGCATCTGCAAGTATGTTTTTCATCTCCGTAATAACCGCATGGGCATGGATTCATAGCCGCAATCAATGTAAAGTTAGCAGGAAAAGAAATACTGCCGTTTGCCCTGCTTATAGTTATAGTTTTTTCTTCCATAGGCTCTCTTAAAGTTTGTAATGCTGAGCTTTGAAACTCTACAAACTCATCAAGAAATAAAACTCCGTTATGTGCCAATGTAATTTCTCCAGCCTTTATGTTTCTTCCTCCTCCTACAAGGCTTACATAAGAAGATGTATGATGAGGTATTCTAAACGGGCGTTTTTTTATTATAGGCATATTTTTTGACAATAGTCCGTAAGAAGAATATATTTTTGTCACTTCCAAGGCTTCTTCAAATGTAAGAGGCGGAAGTATTGTAGGTATTCTTTTTGCTATTAAAGTTTTTCCGCATCCGGGAGCTCCTATCATTATAAAATTATGTCCTCCGGCAGCTGCTATCATTGCGGCTCTTTTGGCATATTCCTGCCCTTTAACATCTGAAAAATCTATTTTATCATCATCAGAAGTATCAAAATTAAATCTGCCTTCTGAAACTATATAAGCCTTTTTTCCTTCGGCGGCATCTATTGCCTCTTTAAGTGTTTTTACTGGATAAAGATTAAGTCCTTCTATTATATTGGCTTCTTCCATATTATTAAATGGTATAATAGCGTTTTTTATTCCTAGTTCTTTGGCATTTAAAAGCATTGAAAATATTCCTTTTACTTCCCTTACACTTCCGTCTAAGGCAAGCTCTCCTAGTATAATAGTCTCTTCCATAGAATCTGAAAAAAATACCTGAGCACTTGATGATAATATTCCCAAAGCAAATGCCAAATCATACATACTACCAGTCTTTTTTATATCAGCAGGTGCTAAATTGATAGTTATTCTTTTTGGCGGAAAAAATCTGTCGCTGTTATTTATTGCCGCTATTACTCTTTCTTTGGCTTCATTAACTGCTTGGTCTGGAAGTCCTACAACATCAAATTTAGGCAGTCCTTCTGATATATTAACTTCTATTATAATAGGTATTCCTTCTATTCCGTAAAGAGCTTCTGAATATATTTTTGTATGCATATAAAAACTCCGTTATTTAATCATTATTATTTATATGCTTATAGTTAAACAAATTTTTTTATCCTTTTAAGCCTAGAATTTATAGAAAATTGTAAAAAATTGAGATTTTTTTAAATATAGCTAAACAGATATAATTTGTCAATTTTTTTATTGTTCTTTTTCCCGCCGCAAAAAGAACCTTATATCCTCAACAAGCTCGGATACGCTTCGCAAAAGTGCAAGTGTAACAATAATACTAAATAGTACTAATTATGTTTTACATGTAGAATAAATTGTAAAATTTAGCCAGAAATATAGCCTTTCGCTGCCGACACCACAGGCGGACTTCGTCAGCACGCAGAGCGTGTGGGCTGTGCCTGCTTCTCGCCTGCCTACGGCACACAGAGTGAGGCGTACTTCGTATGTGGCACACATGCATACGGCACGGACAGACGTCACAAAAGAAGTGGAGGGTTACGAAGTACGCAGAGCGGGCACGACTGTGAAGCCTTGCAAATATTTTAAATTAAAAAAATAATTTTTTGATAAATTGTAATTGTTTAGGTATATACCGCATAAATAAAAAAGTTATAGCCCAATTTGGACTATAACTTTTAAATACAAATTTAATAAAAATTAATTAGCCAATTTTAAATTACATTCATGCTCTTCTTTTTTGTACATAGCCTGTCTTTTCATAAGAAGATCAAAATCAATCAAATGTCCGTCAAATTCAGGACCTTCAACACATGCAAATTTAGTTTGATCGCCAACTTTTACTCTGCAGCAGCCGCACATACCAGTACCATCTATCATAATAGGGTTCAAACTAACAACTGTAGGAAGATTATATTTTTTAGTAAGTATAGTTACAAATTTCATCATAATAGCAGGTCCGATAGCTATAACTTCAGATATTTTATCTCCTCTGTCATAGATTCTTTCTATCATATTAGTAACAACACCTTTTTCTCCATAGCTTCCATTGTCAGTACAAATAAGTACTTCATCAGATATTTTTCTCATCATATCTTCCATAATGATAAGTGATTTATCTCTGGCACCTAATATAGAGATAACTTTATTTCCAGCTTTATGATGAGCTTCCATTATAGGATGTAAAGGAGCAATACCAACACCGCCGCCTACACCTAAAACTATACCGTCTTTTTTCTCAATATGAGTAGGCTGACCCAAAGGTCCTATAACGTCTAATATTTCATCACCTACTTTAAGCTGCATAAGTTTAGAAGTAGAATATCCTATACTTTGAGTTACTATAGTAATAGTTCCAGCTTCTGTATCAGCATCGGCTATAGTAAGCGGTATTCTTTCGCCTTTTTCATCTAATCTAAAAATAATGAAGTTACCTGCTTTACGATGCTTAGCTATATCAGGAGCTACAACTTTCATCATAAATACTTTTTCTGACCATTGCTCTTTGGCAACTATTTTATAACCCATAAAAATTCTCCTTAAAAAATAACAAAATTAAAAAATATTATTCTGCTTTTGAAGAATCGCTTTCTTCAGCTTTATTTTCTTCAGCAGTATTTTTAATCAAATCTGAATGTTTAGGAATTTTCACGCCTAATCTTTCTACTAAGCGTGCTTTTTTACCAACTTTCTTTCTCAAATAGTAAAGTTTAGCTCTTCTTACTTTAGCTTTACGTATAATATCAACATGATCTATTCTAGGAGAATTAAGAAGGAATATTCTCTCAACACCTACACCATAAGAGATTTTTCTTACTATAAAACTTTTATTAATTCCTTTACCGCGTATAGAAATAACAGTACCTTCATAGGCCTGTAATCTTTCTCTGTCGCCTTCTATAATTTTAACCCATACTTTTAATGTATCACCTATTTCAAAAGGCAAAATAGCTTCTTTTTTATATTTTGCTTCTACTAATCTTATCTTTTGCTCCATTTTATATCTCCTAATAAATTTATTAATATTATTTTAATTTCTAATTTTTGAAAAAGTAAACAGATATAACATCATATAATATATCTTAAATATATTATCACAATATGTTAATTTTATCAAGTGAAATTATCAAATAAATTTTTATACAAGCAATAAGTGTAATGTATAAATATATAGCAATATAATAAAATTGTTAAATACCCAAGTTCTCAAAAAATATCACTTTAGAATCAGATACTTTCCAATTATTAGTTATATGATTTTTGTATATCATTTCAAACATCATTTTACCTGCATCATATCCTTCCATAAATACTTCTTCCATAATAGTAAATGAAATTATACCAGATTTTATTAATGATTTTATACTTCCAGCCATACCATGCGTAACTATTTTTTTACCATTTAGTATATTTTTATCTATTATATCATATATTTCCTGAGCATATCTATTTATATAAATACCTTTAATATCATATTTGACACACATTTCTTTGATTGTTTGAATACTGTCTTCTATATTGCCGCATAATATAGGACCTAATATACTTATATTTGTATGTTTTATTCTTTCTAAAAAACCTTCTAAATACATTCCAGAAGATATTTTATCATCACCATTATCTATTATAAGAAGTCCCTCATCATCTCTAAGCAGATTAGAAACTATGCCTGCTGCCATAGCACCTTGTTTTATATGATTGGGACCAACATGTGCAATCTTTTCAGAAAGTCTTGTTCCTATAGATATTATTTTTATCTTATTAAAATAAGGCTCTAAAATATTATAAATAACATCTCTATTTAATGGTGTTATTATGAGTCCGTCTATATCATCTTCTTTTAATATTTTTTTAAGCAGTTCTATTTGTTTATCAGGGGAATGTATTTCTGTAGCGGTTATTTTTAGATTATAATTGTATATTGAATACTCTTTCGATACAGTATTTAATCCGCGTATAATTTCGCTTGTATAAAACTCATTAAAAGAATATGCTACTAAACAATGAACAATCTTTTCTTTTTGATTTGCTAAAGAACTTCCTATATAATTTTTTTCATAATTGAGCTTTGAAGCTAATTCAAGTATTTTTGATTTTGTTTCTTCTTTAATAAACTCACTGCCGTTTATAGCCCTTGCAACAGTAGTTCTGCTTATTCCAAGTCTTTTTGCTATTTCTTTCTGAGTTACTCTTTTTAGATTTTTTAAATCTTCTATATTATTCATAAAGTTTGTATGTTTCCATATATTTACTCTGCATCTTGTTTATATTATAGTAAAACTTGCATTTTTTGCAAATACAATAACATACAATAAATATTATTTTTTATATTTTATTAATAATTATTGAAACATATGTGCGGTTTGTGCTATAATATTAGTACCCGTTTCAAATCTTAAAAAAGGAAATTTTCCCATTATTCCAGCCACTATACTTGAAGGAGGAGTTGTAGTTAATTTGTTATATTCAGCAACATAGTTGTTATAAAGCGAAATAGATTTTTTCTCATCTTCTATTATAGGACGCATTTCGCTTAATGCTGTTATATAATTCTGATTGGTTCTAAGAACTGGATAGTTTCTTGCTGTATAATTAATTTTATCAATATTTTCTGTTATTCTAGCCTGAAGATACTGATATTCCTGAAATGTTAATGGTTTTTCTATAAGTGTAGCATCGGCTTCTATAGTTTTTACCCTTTGTATATAATTACTTAATGAATGAAGCGTATATATATCTATTCTGGGTATAACAGATACTGCTTTATAATAATTTTCAGAAGCTATATTTTTTTTATAATATATATCTATAATAGTGTTCAAAGATTCTCTTGATAATTTTTCCTCTGTTAATATAGAAGTCTTAATAGATGTTGTAGATACTATTAAAAATATACTTGCTGCTATTATGTTTACTACTATAAATATTATTGCTACAGCAGAACCCCGCATTAATACTCCTGTTTTTTATAAATTGTTAGAATTATATATTATATAGTTTTTTTATACAAATTTATTTATTTTATTTATATTTTAAACAGTTAATAATACATTTTGTTATATAATTAGTATTTTTATTTTTACCTTGACTTTTTTATATTATTATATAAAATTGTTTGAAATAAGAAATTTTTACATATAGTATTTTTTAATTAATTCACACTATAATAATTTAGGAGAGCTTGCCATGTTTAAAAATAATCTTTTTAAAATAATTATAGCCGTATCTATTATTTTAACAGTATTTATAGGCTGTCAGAAAAAAGAGGACAAAAATAAACTCTATGTAGGAACAAATGCTGAATTTGAACCATTTGAATATAGAGAAGGCGATAATATTGTTGGTTTTGATATAGATTTGATAAACGAAATTGCAAAATTAATAGGAGCTGAAATTGAAGTTGTAGACATGCAGTTTGACGGACTTCTTCCAGCTTTAGAAGCTAAAAAAATAGACCTTATAGTAGCAGGTATGACTGCAACAGAAGAAAGAAAACAGTTTGTTAATTTCTCTGAACCTTATTATAATTCTAAACAGTCTATAGTTGTACTTTCAAATAATACTGATATATCATCTTTTGATAATTTTGCAGGCAAAAAAGTTGGGGTTGTATTAGGATATACTGGAGATATTTTGGTTAGTGAAATGACTAATGTAGAAGTTCAAAAATTTAATGCTACTTCTGAAACTATATTAGCATTAAAATCACAAAAAGTTGATGCTGTAGTTTTAGACTATGAACCTGCTAAAAATTATGTTGCTCAAAATAGTGAATTAAAATTAATAGAAACTGATTCTGCTACTGAAGAGTATTCTATAGCTATGAGAAAAGATGATACAGAACTTCTTACTAAAGTAAATGATGCTCTAAAAACTATTAATGAAAACGGAACTTATGAAACTTTAATCAATAAGTATTTTGAAAATTAATTATAATTAAAATATATATGTCTTCTCTTTATTTTTTTATTAATTTTGATAATATAAATTAAAAATTAATACATAAAAACTTAAAGAGAAGATATCTTTCTATAAAGGTTTGTTTATATGCTGGAATATTTGGAACTTCTTAAAGTAATATTCATATCAAATGGCAGATACATATATATTATAAAGGGATTAATATTTTCTGTAGGAACAACTGCCCTTGCTACTATTATAGGTATTATACTAGGTATTTTTATAGCACTGCTTCAGCTTTCAGAATTTTATCCATTCAAAAACTCAAAAAAATTAAGCAATTTTAATCCTCTCTCAAAAATAGCATTTTTATATGTTAATATTTTAAGAGGAACACCAGTTGTTGTACAGCTTATGATATGGGCTAATGTTGTATTTGTTGATAGTTTAAGAGATACGCCTATACTTATAATAGCAGCTATTGCTTTCGGTATTAACTCTGGAGCTTATGTTGCTGAAATTATAAGAGCTGGTATACAGAGTTTGGATAAAGGACAGATGGAAGCAGCCAGAGCTTTGGGTATGAATTACTCACTTTCTATGAAGGAAATTATAATACCGCAGGCGGTAAAAAAAATACTTCCTCCGCTTGTAAGTGAGTTTATAGCACTTCTTAAAGAAACTTCTGTTGTAGGTTTTATAGGAGGAGTTGACCTTCTTAGATCTGCTAATATCATTACAAGCCAAACCTATAGGGGAGTTGAACCTTTAATTGCTGTAGGAATAATATATTTTATACTAACTTCAATATTTGCTATGTTTATGAGAAAAGTTGAGGAGGGTTTGAGAGAAAGTGATTAAGATAAGAAATTTACATAAAAAATTCGGTAAACTGGAAGTTCTTAAAGGTATAGATGTTGATGTTAAAAAAGGCGAAATCATTGCTATAATAGGACCTTCCGGAAGCGGTAAATCAACATTCTTAAGATGCATTAATCGTCTTGAAGAGCCTTCAGAAGGAGACATTATCATAAACGGCAAAAATATTATGGACAAAGATACTGATATTAACCTTATGCGTCAGGAACTTGGAATGGTATTTCAGCATTTTAATTTGTTTCCTCATAAAACAGTTATGAAAAATATTACTTTAGCTCCTATAAAAGTAAAAAAAATTTCAAAAGAGAATGCTGAAAAAAAAGCTATTGAACTATTAGAAAAGGTAGGATTGGTTGATAAAAAAGATGTATATCCTAATAAACTTTCAGGCGGTCAAAAACAGAGAATAGCTATAGCAAGGGCATTGGCAATGGAACCAGACATTATGCTTTTTGATGAGCCTACTTCGGCATTAGACCCTGAAATGATTAAAGAAGTTTTGGACGTTATGGTTGAGCTTGCAAGAGAAGGTATGACTATGCTTATAGTTACTCATGAAATGGGATTTGCTAGAAATGTTGCTACTAGAATACTTTTTATGAATGATGGAAAAATACTTGAAGATGAAGAGCCTAATGAATTTTTCTCTAATCCTAAACATGAAAGAGTTAAAGACTTCTTGTATAAAGTATTACATAAATAATTGTAACTACATTAAAAACATTTTAAATAACCGCATTTTGATGTTTAATATATATATGTAATAGAGCTATTATCTTTTTGTAAAACATTGTATTTTATAATTTTACAGTTAATCTTCTCAAGTATTTTTTAAACAAGTTTGTTATCAATTATAATTATTGACTTATAATTTTTTTTATTTATAATTATAAAAAATCGCTAGTAATTTTGATATTTATTTATTTATATAAATATTAAAACAATTTGTCACAGGATAAATTTTTTAAAACGTTTGTTTCATGCAGCAGATATTTAAAAGTATGAAAGCAAACGTTTTTTTATTATTGAATACTTATGTATTTTACGGAGTATTGTTTATGAATATATTTAATTTATTTATAAAATATGTATCTTTAAATATACTTGGAATGATAGGGCTTTCATGTTATATACTTGCAGATACATTTTTTGTAGCTAGGGGAATAGGTGCTGACGGGCTTACCGCTTTAAATATAGCTATACCTATTTATAATTTTATAAACGGATTGGGCTTGATGATCGGTATGGGTTCTGCTACAAAGTATGCTATATTAAAAACTCAAAGTAAAGATGATGAAGCAAATACTGTTTTTACCAATGCTTTGATATATGTATTTTCTGCTTATTTATTTTTTATTATTATAGCTTTATTTTTTACAAAAGATATTGCATATATTCTTGGGGCTAGAGATGAAATACATAACATGACAAACATATATATAAAAGTAATATTTATATTTTCTGCAATGTTTATGCTTAATAATGTTTTACTAGGCTTTGTAAGAAATGACAATCACCCGAAACTTGCAATGCTTGCTATGGTGATGGGAAGTTTATTTAATATTATTTTTGATTATATATTTATATTTCCTCTAAAAATGGGCATATTCGGAGCTGTTCTTGCTACAGGTTTTTCTCCTATTATAAGCATGATTATATTATCAAGTATATTTTTTAAAAAGCAGAATACTTTTTTTATAGTAAAGCCTAATATAAACTTAAAAAATATTTTTGAAATATCTTCATTAGGTATTTCTTTTTTAATTACAGAATTGTCATCAGGTTTTGTTATGATAGCTTTTAATATAGTAATACTTAACATAGCTAGAAATGTTGGGGTAGCAGCATATGGAATAATAGCTAATATAGCATTGGTTATTATGGCAATATTTACTGGTATAGGTCAGGGTATACAGCCTATAATAAGCATTAATTACGGCAGCATCAATAATATAAATAAAATATATAAATATGCTTTGATTTTATCATCTTTAGTTTCTGTTATAGTGTATATTTTTACTTTAATATTTGCAGACAGCATAACTTCTATTTTTAACAAAGATAATAATATAACTCTTCAGAATATAGCAATTAATGGACTGCATATATATTTTACAGCTTTTATATTTGCAGGATATAATATTATAACTTGTGTATATTTCAGTGCTATGGACAATGCCAAGCCTTCATTTATAATATCAATTTTAAGGGGATTTATATTTATAATGCCATTAATATTTATTTTATCATATATTTTTGATATGACTGGAGTATGGCTTTCTTTTCCTACAGCAGAGATTTTAAGCAGTTTATTTTCTTTATTCTATTTTATAAAAAATAATAAAAAAGATTTGCCTCTTAATTTCTATACTTAATCATTACTATTTTTCTTCCATTGTCTTCAAAATAAAAATCATCTGTGTATAAAGAGATTAAAAATATACCTCTTCCGCTGTCTTTATAAATATTTTCCTGCGATTCTGTAAGATTTATCATAGCCAGAAAATAATCAAAGCCTTCGCCTTCATCTTCTATTATAATTTCTATTTTTTCACTATCTATATTAATATTGAAATATACATTTTTATTATAATTATTTTTATTTCCATGTATTATGGCATTGGTGAGGGCTTCTTCAAATGCTATTTGCAAAGCATCGCATTGTTCTATACCGTTTGAATGGAGCATATCCAAAAAATCTTTAGAAATTTTTGGTATTAATAATTTGTCACTGGGTATTTTTTTCATAAATAATATTTTTTCTGTTCGCTTGGGACAATCCTTAACATACATATTCATAATCAATTTCCGTTTGTTTTTATTAGATTATCAGTTTATTATCAGTATATTATAGTATAGTAAAATAAAATATGTATTTCAAGAATTATTAAGCTATATTTTTAAAATATTACTATTAATAATATTTTTTTTAATAAATCTATTGACAATAATTATAATTTGAATACAATTTATATAAATTTTATATTTAATTTCAATTTATACAAAGGATTTTTTATGAAATATATGAATCTTTACAGGGGATATGAAAAAAGAAAAGAGGCTATTGATAAAAGAATATCTTCTATTATAGAGAGAAGTCAGTTTGTATTTGGTGAAGAATTAGATACTTTAGAGAAGGAATTAGCAAATTATACAGGTGCGAAATATGCTGTAGGTGTTTCATCTGGACATGTTGGTTTGGTTCTTGCCCTTTTGGCATTGGGGTTTAATGCGGGAGAGGATCATTCTGATAAAGAGGTTATAGTACCAGCTATGACATTTTTTTCTACTGCTGAAGCTCCTTCATTTTTAGGTATGAAAGTTAGGGTATGCGATATTGATGAATATTTCAATATGGACGTAAAAAAACTAGAAAGTTTAATAAATAAAAATACAGCAGCTATTATACCTGTAAATTTATTCGGTCAATGTGCTGATTATGATGTTATACTTGATATTGCAAGAAAAAATAATATTTTTGTAATAGAAGATGCCTGCCAATCATTTGGGGCAAGCTATAAAAATATAAAGTCATGTTCAGGAAAATTAGGAGATATTGCTGTTACATCATTTTTCCCAGCTAAACCTTTGGGCTGTTTCGGAGACGGAGGAATGGTATTTACAGATAATGAAGAGTTCTATAAAAATCTTAAACAATTACGTCATCATGGTGATGAAGGCGGCATGAATCATGTAAAATTAGGTACTACTGGAAGACTTGATAATATGCAGGCTGGTATTTTGCTTGAGAAGTTTAAAGGTTTTGAAGAGGATATGACATATAGAAGAAATGCCGCTAAATATTATAATGAACAGTTAAAAGGTATTGTAAAAGTACCAGAAATAGCAGACTATACTCAAAGTGTTCATGCACAGTATGTTATACAGGTAGAAAATAACAGAGATGAAGTGAGAGCAAAATTATCTGAATTAGGCGTTCCTACAGCACTTTATTATCCTCACCCTATACATTTAGCTCCTATTTTAGTAAAAAAATTGGGCTACAAAGAAGGAGATATGCCAGTATCTGAGTATGCTTCAAAACATAATATAGCTTTGCCTATAGATAATGATATTTTGAAAGGAGAGCAGGATATTGTTATAGATGCAATAAAAAAAGTTGTAAAAGGATAATATTTACATATAGTACAAAATGAAAGTGCTTTATGCTTTCATTTTGTATTTTATCATAATAATAAAAATCAATAAATAATTTCTATATTTTACATGATTTAAACAAATTAATTTATTATACTATAAGTGTATAAGATATATAAATTCGTCTTTTATACATAATAAATTTGACAAATAGAGTGATATTTTATATGATATGAAACAGAGGTGAAAAAAATGAACAGTATAAGTAAATTAATCGATCATACCATTCTTAAACCAGAGGCAACACTAGATGATATAAGGAAGTTATGTATAGAAGCAAAAGAATACGGATTTTATTCTGTATGCGTTAACTCCGCTTATGTAAATGTTGCTTATAATTTTCTTCTGCATTCAGATGTAAAAGTTTGTTCAGTTGTAGGTTTCCCATTGGGAGCTATGATGAAAGAAGCTAAGGCTTATGAGGCTAAATTTGCCGTTGACAGCGGTGCAGATGAAATAGACATGGTTATTAATGTCGGTTTTCTAAAAAGCAGAAAAATAGACCTTTTTGAACGCGATATAAAAAAGGTACGAGATGCTTGTTCTGCAAGCGTATTAAAAGTTATTATAGAAACTTGTCTTTTAACAGATGAGGAGAAGGTTTTGGCATGCAAAATAGCCAAAGAATGCGGGGCTGATTTTGTAAAGACTTCTACAGGATTTTCTTCAGCTGGAGCTACTGAGCATGATGTAAAACTTATGCGTGAGGCTGTAGGAAATGAAATGGGGGTAAAGTCTTCAGGCGGAATAAAAACATATGAAGATGCTATGAAAATGATAAATGCTGGGGCAAACAGACTTGGTACAAGCAGCGGTATTGCTATAGTAAATGCAGAAAAAAAATAAAATCTTTCTCTAATAAAAATGGAGTATAAACTATGGAATCAGCAAAAGAAATAAAGGCTTTTTATGATGAAGAGGCCAATAAACAGGGACTTCTTCAGTATCATATAAAATTAAAAAAAGGCGATGCTGCTAAATACGTACTTCTTCCGGGGGATCCTAAAAGGGTTGGATATATAGCTAAGTTTTTAGACGATGCAGTTCTTAAGGCTGATAACAGAGAGTATGTTACTGTAACAGGCAAATATAAAGGTGTAGGCGTTTCTGTAACTTCTACAGGGATTGGAGGGCCTTCTGCGTCAATAGCTATGGAAGAGCTTATAAATATAGGTGCTGATACTTTTATAAGAGTAGGTACAGCTGGAGGACTTAGTCTTAAAGTAAAGCCTAATGATTTAGCAATAGCTCAGGCTGCAATCAAAGATGAAGGAACTACAAGAGAATATATACCTTTTGAATATCCTGCCATTGCTGATACTGATGTTATGTTTGCTTTAAGAGATGCTGCTAAAAAAATAAATGCTAATTATCATATAGGTGTTGTTCATAGTAAGGATTGTTTTTACGGAGAATTAGAGCCGGAGAATTCTTTTTTCAGAGAGAAATTTGAAAATAATCTTAAATACTATACATTATGCGGTGCTATAGCTTCAGAGATGGAATGTGCCGCCCTTTTTGCATGTGCTTCTTTAAGAAAGGTAAGAGCAGGAGGAGTAATGCATATAGTAGAAAATACTATGATAGAGAGAATGGGTACTCATCTTGAATACAGCGATAACATAGAAAAAATGATATTGACTGCATTAGAAGCTATAGTTTTATTAGATGAGAAAGATAAAAGAGGTAATTAAATATGTTTCCTAAAGCCTATTATGAAGAAAATGAAAATCTAGTCCATCATTTGAAATTAAAAAAGGGGGATGTAGGCAGATATATTATAATGCCGGGAGACCCTAAAAGATGTGCCAAAATAGCTAAAAGATTTGATAATGCGAAATTAGTAGCTGATTATAGAGAATATGCTACTTATACAGGATATATAAACGGAGTTAAAGTTTCTACGGTGTCGCATGGTATAGGAGGACCTTCTACTGCAATAGCATTAGAGGAGCTTATAAAGATTGGAGCTGATACTTTTTTACGTGTAGGTACTTGCGGCGGTATGAATATGGGAGTTTTACCAGGTGATGTTGTTATAGTTAATGGTGCTGTTAAAGGCGGCGGTACTATGGATAATTATATACCTAAAGAGTTTCCTTGTGTGCCTAATGCTGATGTTCTTGAAGCTATGATTGAAGGCGGACGCAAAATAAAAACAAAAAGTCATGTAGGTGTTGTACAATGTAAAGATGCTTTTTATGCTCAGCATGCTCCAGAGAGTATGGCTGTTGATAAAGAGCTTTTATATAAATGGGATAGTTATATTAAAGCAGGCTGTTTGGCTTCTGAAATGGAATCTGCGACACTGTTTGCTGTGGGAGCTTCCAAAAATGTACGTACTGGTGCTGCTATGCTTGTTCTTCACAATCAGGAGAGAGCAAAAAATAATATTAATGATCCAAAAGATTATACTGGTGAAGAAGCAATAGATTTGATTATAGAATCTATTAAAATTTTAATAGAAAAAGATAATAAAAGATAAGAAATAAAAACAAATAATAGTTTAGGATAGGATTATGTATAAAAAAATATTGTTATTAGCAGTATCTCTGTTTTTATTTTCCTGCGGCAGGGAAGAAAAAAATGATACGCCAAATAGTTTTGAAATAGCTGTTTTAATAGATTTGGGCAGTGTTGATGACAAATCATTTAATCAAGGCTCTTGGGAAGGGGTAAAGGATTATGCTCAGACCTATGGTATAACTCATAAATATTATAAAGTACCAGATGAAGATATAGATTCATATTTAAATACTATAGAGCTTGCTGTAAAAGGCGGTGCTAAATTAATAGTAACTCCGGGGTATCAGTTTGAACCTGCTATATATAGAGCTCAGGATATTTATACAAATGTAAACTTTATATTAATAGACGGAGAGCCTCAGGACGGTACCTATACTGATTATAAAACAGAAGCAAATACTATTGCTATACTTTATGCTGAAGAAGAAGCTGGATTTTTGGCAGGATACGCTATAGTTAAAGAAGGGTATACCAATTTAGGTGTTATAGGAGGACTTGCTCACCCTGCAGTTGTAAGATTTGGTTATGGTTTTCTACAGGGTGCTGATTATGCTGCCAATGAATTAGAACTTAAAAAAGGTGATATTAATATAAAATATACTTATGTAGGCAATTATGATACTACCCCAGAAAATCAGACTCTTGCAGCTTCTTGGTATAAAAGCGGTACTCAGGTAATATTTGCCCCTGCAGGAGGAGCTGCTTATTCTGTTATGAGTGCTGCTGAAAATAATAACGGACTTGTTATAGGAGTGGATGTAGATCAGAGTTTTGAATCGCCTACTGTTATAACTTCAGCTATGAAAATGATAAGAGAGTCAGTTTATAATGCTGCTGCTTCATACTATAATAAAACATTTGACGGAGGAAAGACTGTAATATTAGATGCAAGAGTTAATGGAATAGGACTTCCTATGACAACTTCAAAGTTTAATGTATTTACTAAAGATAATTATGATTATATATATAAACTGCTTGTAAATAAAAATATTAAAGTATTAAAAGATACAGATGCAAAAAGCGTTAAGGATTTGCCTTTAAATATAGTAAATGTAGATTATATAAAGTAAATATTAATTTAGGCTTTAATAAAAATTGAGCAATAAATAATAAAAAAATAGGAGACAGAAATATGAAAAAGTTTCTCACTTCAATAATCATAGTTACAGTTTTTATAGTAACTATTTCATGCGGAGGCGGAAAAAAATCTGGAGGATATGAACTAGCATTGATAACAGATGTTGGTACTATAGATGACAGATCATTTAACCAAGGGGCTTGGGAAGGTTTGACGCAGTATGCTCAGGAAAAAGGAATATCTCATAAATATTATCAGCCTACTCAAAAAACTACTGACGCCTATGTTGATGCTATAGATTTGGCAGTAGCAGCAGGTGCAAAATTGGTTGTAACACCAGGATTTTTATTTGAACCTGCAGTATACAGAGCTCAGGATACGCACACTAATGTTGCTTTTGTACTTTTAGATGGTACTCCTCAGGACGGAACATATACTGATTTTAGAATAGAGACTAATGTTTATTCTGTACTCTATGCTGAAGAGCAGGCTGGATTTTTAGCTGGATATTCTATAGTAAAAGAAGGGTATACTAATTTGGGAGTTATGGCTGGTATGGCTGTACCTGCTGTTATAAGATTCGGATACGGATTTGTACAAGGTGCTAATTATGCAGCTAAAGAAATGGCTTTAGCTTCTGGAAGTGTAAAAATTAATTATACATATATAGGAAACTTCAACGCTACTCCAGAAAATCAGACTCTTGCTACTTCTTGGTATCAAAGCGGAGTTCAGGTAATATTTGCCCCTGCAGGAGGAGCTGGAAACTCTGTTATGAGTGCTGCTGAACAAAATAATGCTTTGGCTATAGGTGTTGATATAGATCAAAGTGCTGAATCTGATACAGTTATTACTTCTGCTATGAAAATGCTTGGTGAATCTGTATATAATGCTATAGATGATTTTTATAATGGTAAATTCCCTGGCGGAAAATCTGTTGTACTTGATGCTAAAGTTAATGGTATAGGTCTTCCTATGAAAACTTCAAGATTTAAAAAATTTACACAAGCTGATTATGATGCTATATATCAAAGATTGGTAAGCGGAGAAATAAAAGTTCTTACTGATAAAGATGCTAAAGAGGTTAATCAATTACCTTTAGATACAGTAAAAGTTAATTTTATACAATAATTGAGATTAGTTAATTTTAGGAGATACTGACATTTTATATTGTTGGTATCTCTTTTATGGTTTTTTAATAGTTAATAGTAAGATAGGTATAAAAAATATGGAAAATTCAGAATATGTAGTTGAAATGCTTAATATTACAAAACGTTTTAAGGGAATAGTAGCTAATGATAATATTACTATACAGTTAAAACGAGGTGAAATACATGCTTTGCTTGGAGAAAACGGAGCTGGAAAATCTACTTTAATGAGCGTATTATTCGGACTTTATAAGCAGGAAGAGGGCATTATTAAAGTTAATGGAAAAGAGGTAAATATTGATAATCCTAATACTGCAAATGAATTAGGTATTGGTATGGTGCATCAGCATTTCAAATTAGTACATAATTTTACTGCTTTGGAAAACATTATGCTTGGTGTTGAAACTGTAAAGCATGGAATACTTCAGGTTGATGACGCTAGAAAAAAAGTAATGGAATTGAGCAAAACTTACGGACTTGAGATTTATCCAGACTCTCTTATAAGTGATTTAACTGTAGGTATGCAGCAGAGAGTGGAAATATTAAAAATGCTTTATAGAAATAATAATATACTTATTTTTGATGAGCCTACTGCTGTACTTACTCCAAATGAAATTGAAGAACTTATGAAGATAATGAAGTCATTGGTAAAAGAAGGTAAATCTATATTATTTATTACTCATAAATTAAACGAAATTAAAGAGGTTGCTGATAGATGTTCTGTTCTTCGTAAGGGTAAATATATAGGAACTATTGATGTAAAAAGCACTACTAAAGAAGAGATGTCAGAAATGATGGTGGGACGAAAGGTTTCTTTAGTAGTAGAAAAAACTGAAGCTAAGCCTAAAGATATAATACTTTCTGTAAAAAATTTAAATGTTAAATCTCATCATAATAAAAGCGAAAAAAATATAGTAAAAAATGTTTCTTTTGATGTGCATGCTGGTGAAATAGTATGCATTGCAGGTATTGACGGAAACGGACAAAGCGAGCTTATATATGCTCTTACTGGTCTTATGGAGATGTCAAGCGGAACTATTACATTAAATGGTAAAGACATTACTAATTTATCTATAAGAAAAAAAACATTAAGCGGCATAGGGCATATTCCAGAGGACAGGCATAAACATGGACTTGTTCTTGATTATACTCTTTCAGAAAATACTATACTTCAGACATATTTTACAGATAGATTTCAAAAAAACGGATTTTTAAAGTTTAAAGAAATAGATAACTATGCTGATGAATTAATAAAAAGGTTTGATATAAGAAGTGCAGAAGGCTCTAAAACTATAGCAAGAAGCATGTCTGGAGGAAATCAGCAGAAGGTAATTATAGCAAGAGAGATAGACAGAAATCCAGATTTACTTATAGCAGTTCAGCCTACGAGGGGGCTTGATGTTGGTGCTATAGAGTACATACATAAAGAATTAATTTCTCAGAGAGATAATGGAAAGGCTGTTTTACTTGTTTCATTAGAGCTTGATGAGGTAATGAATTTAAGCGATAGGATATTAGTTATATATGAGGGTGAAATAGTAGCTAATGTTCTTAACAAGGATTTAACTATTAATGAACTTGGTCTTTATATGGCAGGCTCTAAGAGGAGTGCTTAATATTTTAATGACATTTATTTGTATATTATTTTGGGTTTATTGTTTATGAGAAACATAAATAGAATGAATGATTATTTCGTGCGTTATCTTTTAGGCTCTGTGGGTAATGAAGATATACTCGAAAATATAGTTAATTGTGTACTTAGAGATTCAGGTTTTGAAGAAGTTTATAATTTAGAAATAATCAATCCTCATAATCTGCCTGAAAATATTAATCTTAAAGAGTCTGTTTTAGATGTTAAGGCAATTACTAAAGATAATAAAAAAATTATTATAGAGATACAGCTTTCTGGAAATATAGATTTTGTAAAGAGAATATATTATTATATAGCAAAAAATATAGTAAGCGAACTTAATGAGAATGAATCTTATGATATTATTAGTCAGGTTATAAGCATTAATTTTGTAAATTTTAATATGGATTTTTATGATGAAGGTAAAGCTCATAGATGTTTTAAGTTTATAGATACTCAAAATCATAATGTGTCATTGGATATTATTCAAATGCATATCATAGAAATACCAAGATTCATAAAAATATTATATAATTCAAATACAGATGATATTAAGAAAAATAAAATATTATCTTGGATAGAGTTTTTTACTGTAAAAGATTTGGAAGAAGTAAAAGATAAATTGAAGGAGGTTAATAGTATTATGCCTAAAGTAATAGATAAATATGAGAGATTTATATCAAGTAAAGAAGAGATGGAAGTTTATAATGCCAGAGATGCTTTTTTATACGGACAGACTATAATGCTTAAAAGAGAAAGAGAGGAAGGTATAAAAGAGGGTATAGAAAAAGGTATAGAAAAGGAAAAATATTCATTGGCTATCAATATGAAAAATAAAAATATGGATATTAATCTTATTAGCGAATTAACAGGCTTGAGTATAGAAGAAATAAAAAACTTGTGAACATCTGGCAAGTTTACTTGACAGATGCTTAAAGTGAGCAAGTTTTTTATAGATGAAAAAAGAAATAAAAAACTTGTGAAGTTTTTTATAGATGAAAAAAGAAATAAAAAACTTGTGAACATCCGGCAAGTTTACTTGACAGATGCTTAAAGTGAGCAAGTTTTTTATAGATGAAAAAAGAAATAAAAAATATATAATAAAATGTATAGGACATATATTACACTAAAAAAGCGAGCCGAAGCCAGCTAGTGAGTTTATTCGCTGTCTTTTTAAGGCGAAGGCGAGCATAACAATAATAAAATAAAAACTTGTGAGTTCCTGACATTCGTTAGAATGGCAGAAGTTTATTAACGAACAAGTTTCATAAATATTAATAATGTATTGTTATAAAAGGAGTACTTAATGGATTTCAAAAACAAATTGGCTAGTATTTTGGAGAAAGAAGGATTTATTAATATATTTTCTTCTTTTCTTGCTATTATTATAGGCTTGCTTCTGGGACTTATAATACTTTTAGTAAGTAATGTTTATGATGCTTTTCCAGCTTTTATGACAATACTTTCAGGCGGTTTTTCTGGAGGAAGCAGAGGAATGGGGCAGGTTATATACACTGCTACGCCTTTAATACTTACAGGGCTTTCTGTAGGATTTGCTTTTAAAAATGGATTATTTAATATAGGAGCCCCAGGTCAATTTATTGTAGGTGCTTATGCTGCGGTACTTGTTGCTATTAAATGTACATTTATTCCTCCTGCTTTGCATTGGATTATTGCTTTGCTTGTTTCTTTTATAGCTGGAGGTCTTTGGGCTTATTTACCTGGTTTTTTGAAAGCTCATTTTAATGTTAATGAAGTTATTTCAAGCATTATGATGAATTATATTGGTATGTATTTGGTTAATTACCTTGTTACACTTACAGTTTATGATATGCTTAAAAATCAGTCTCAGAATATTCCTCCTTCTGCTACTATGCCTACTATGGGGCTTAATGTGATATTTAAAGGTTCAAGTGCCAATGGAGGTTTTTTCATTGCTGTGATAGTAGTAATAATAGTATATATAATACTTTCAAAAACTACATTCGGTTTTGAGCTTAAAGCATGCGGATTTAATAAAGATGCCAGCAAATATGCTGGTATTAACGAAAAAAGAAATATAATTCTTTCTATGGTTATAGCTGGTGCTTTGGCAGGACTAGGAGGCGGACTTTTATATCTTTCTGGTGTAGGTAAGCATATAGAGGTTGTTGATGTACTTGCTGAAGAAGGATTTATGGGTATACCTATTGCTTTGCTTGGACTTTCTCACCCTATAGGTATATTAATAGCGGGGCTTTTTATTGCTCATATTACTGTGGGAGGATTTTATATGCAGATATATAATTTTACCCCAGAGATTATAGAGATGATTATTGCTTCTATTATATATTTTAGTGCTTTTGCTTTGCTTTTTAAATCCATTGTTGGGTTTATATCTAAAAAGCTAAATAAAAAAGAGAAAAATGCTAATGAGTAAATATTTAAAGCTGCTTTATATAAAAAGGAGATTTTCAATGGATACAATTTATTTTTTAGTTCAGCAGACAATGTTTTTTTCTATTCCGCTTTTACTTGTAGCTTTGGGGGGAATGTTTTCTGAGAGAAGCGGTGTTGTTAATATTGCTCTTGAAGGTATAATGATAATAGGAGCTTTTGCGGGTATATTTTTTATAAGCAGATTAGGTGCAAACTTCCCGCCTACTGTTACATTATTTATTGCTATGATTATATCTGCTTTAGCTGGTGTAATATTTTCTCTTCTTCATGCATATGCTGCTATTAGTATGAGTGCCGACCAAGTTATAAGCGGTACTGCTTTAAATATATTTGCTCCTGCTTTTGCTATATATGTAACAAGAGCTATTCAAACAGTTCAGCAAATAAGTTTTGTTAATAATTTTAGAATAGAGTCTGTACCTATACTTGGAAGCATTCCTATAATAGGCGGATTATTTTTTAAAAATACATACATAACAACTTATATAGGTTTTATAATATTGGCATTATCTTGGTTTTTGCTTTATAAAACAAGATTTGGTCTTAGACTAAGAAGCTGCGGAGAGCATCCTCAGGCAGCGGATTCTGTGGGTATTAATGTCTATAAAATGCGTTATATAGGTGTTGCTATATCAGGAGCTTTAGGCGGTTTAGGAGGATTAGTATTCGTTATACCTACTTCTACCAACTTTAATGCCACTGTAGCAGGATATGGTTTCTTGGCTTTGGCAGTATTAATATTCGGACAATGGAAACCTATGAAGATATTATATGCGGCATTTTTCTTTGGACTTATGAAAACTTTGGCTTCTGCTTACTCTGGAATACCTATACTTGCAAATCTTCCTATATCGAATAATATATATAAAATGATACCTTATATAACAACTATAATAGTGCTTGCATTTACTTCTAAAAATTCACAGGCACCAAAAGCATCAGGAGTTCCTTACGATAAAGGGGCTAGGTAAGAATGTTTAATAATGTATAAATATTTAATAAAAAGCTGGGAATCCCAGCTTTTTATTAATAGCAATAAATGCTTTTTATAATATACTTGCTTTAAAACTACTTATATTTTTTACTTAAAATATAAGTAGTTTTATTTTTTACTAATTTTAAAATAACTTACTCTTTATAAAAAACAATATAAATATTTATTTGTTTTTTATAAAGTTATTATTTTATTTCATTTATAGCCATAACAAAATTTTCTGCTCCATATTTATTTATTATATTATAAAATTCTGTTACTGCCTTAATACTCTGTTCTATTCTTCCATTATCATTATTGACAGCCCCGAGAAGTATGCACCCTAAAGTATCTTGAGGATAATTTCCTACATGTATTAATATTCTTCTATCTCTAAAAGAAGGAAGTACATCATCGCATGTGATAAGAAGTGCTTTATTATTATATTCTTTTGGTACAACATTTTTAAGCGATGTAACAGTCCATTCTAATTTATAATTTCTAGCAATAATTCTTTTATCTTTTTCTTTTTCATCGGTAGAAGGACCTATATTTTCTAAAGTAAAACAGTTGAAAATATTATTGCATTTTTCATCTAATATATACAAAATTCCAACGGTAGAGCCTTCAGGTTTTTTATCGGACTTAGGTTTAGAAACATTTTGATATTCTTTTTCTCTCTGAATAATAATTTTAAACATAAATATACACCTCATAATTATTTTATAGTAATAATTTTTTAATAATCTTTTTTATTATTCGGAAGCAGAAAAATATAATATAATATTTTTTTGAATTGTCAGTTGGTATTTTGTATTTATTTTCTACTTTTTGTTCTCTAGTAATTATTATAGATGTAAAAATACAAAACTATATAATATTATTTCAAAGGCATATTATCTAATAATCTAGTAGATCCGCAGTAGCAGGATATTAATATAATAGAGTTTTTTGAGGCAGTTTCTACACTAGTTAAAGTATCTTTATCAACAATATCAATATGTTCTAATTTTAACATTTTATGAGAGCGGAGATTATTTTTTATTATATCCATTAAGTAAGATGATTTTGTACTTGCTTTTTTAAACTCTTCTCTTGCTTCTTTTAATAATTTGTATATTACTGATGCTTCTTCTTTTTCTCTTTCACTTAATAGACTATTTAAACTGCTTAAAGCGAGCATGTTTTCATCTCTTACTATAGGTATAGTTTTTACTGATATATTATATCCGAAATCTTTTATCATCTTTTTTATTAAAAATATTTTTTGATAATCATGCTCCATAAAATAAACATGTGTAGGGGAGAATATATTAAAAAGTTTAGCCGTTATTGTAACAGCCCCTTTATAATATAGCGGTCTTTTTATTGAAGCTATATTATCCATATTTATATATGTGCTATAATTATCAGGTATCATTTCTTCTACTGATGGTAAAAATAGTGCATCAATTTCTAATTCTTCTAAAATTTGTTTATCTTTATTTACATCTTCTGGATATTTTTCTATATCTTCTACTTTTGTAAACTGAAGCGGATTAATAAATATACTTACTATTACTGCATCACATTCTTTTTTTGCTTTTTTTATTAATGAAACATGACCTTCATGCAAAGCTCCCATAGTGGGTATTAAAGCAATAGAAGAGTTTTTATTTTCATTAATAAATTTATAAGAACTTTTTATACTTTTTAAGATATTTAAAGACATAAGTCTAATCCATTTTTTTTATTATTTTATCCTGATTAGTAGCAGGTTCATAAAAATATAATGCTAGTATCGTTTGAATAGGAAACATTATAACAGCTTCAATAAACATACTAAAACGTCTGATAGTAAATATGATATCTTTTTTTAATACAAATACATTTAATATATAAAGTATTTTAGTAACAGCAAATACTAAAAATAATAGTATTATTATAAAATATGGTAATGTATTTGGTGCTGGAAGTATAGTAATATATTTAGGTATTTCATTGTTATTGGCATTAACAACAAAGAGATATATTCCAAAAAGATATACAAAAGTAAAAAATATGTCTAATGCAATAGTAACTATTGTTGCATTTTTATATGATATTTCAGGATAAAGTAAAGTTCCGCATGAACGGCATTGTTTGGCATATTTATCATTCACAGTTTTACAAGATTTGCATTTAATAGTCTTAGCCATAATTTTATTGAGCTCCTTCATTTAATCAGCTTCAGTGTATTAAATTTTTATTAATAATAATATTTATAAATAGCAAAATTGTCAACTATTATAAATAAATAATCATTAAACTTTATATAAAAAATATAATCCCTGACATTTATCAAAAATATCAGGGATTTTATTAATGCATTATAGTAATTTAGATTAATTTGCAGTTGTTGTTATAGTAGTAGTAATCTCCTCTGAAGGACTGTCTTTAGGAAGTTTGATTAATCTTAAGTCAAACATAGTTAGGAACATACATGGAAGTAATACTAATGTTAATAATGTGGCAAAAAGCAAACCATAAGCCAAAGCCATACATATAGGAATAATTATATCCGCTCTTCCTCCTATACCATAAGCAGTAGGCAAAAGTCCCACAACAGTAGTAACCGTAGTTAAAAATACAGGACGTAAACGCTGCTTACATCCGTCCACTATAGCTTGGGTTACACCTTTTTTAGGATCACCTTTAACTCCCATTTCTATTATGTTGTTGATTACATCTACCAATATAATACCATTATTTACTACTACACCAGCCAAACCGATTATTCCTACAACACCCATAAATGATAAAGGCATTCTATGTAAAGCAAATCCTAAAAATACTCCTATCATACCAAAAGGAATAATAGTAAGTATCATTATAGGCTGTATAAATCTATTTAACTGTAATAAAAGCACTACATATACGAATATTAATGCCATAGCAAAACTGAATATCAATTGTCCCAAAGCCTCCATAGTTTCCTCAGCCTCACCGCCGAAGTATAATCTCAAGCCTTTGTATTTAGTACCGAAGTCTTTGAAATGTTCAGATACTGTAAGCATTACATTTCTGGAAGTATTTTGTCCTGGTACTAAATCGGCAGTTACGCTTATGCTTCTTTGTCCGTTATAATGCCTTAAAGCGGAAAGCCCGTTTGTTAATTCCAAGTCGGCTATATTATGCAAATATATAAGCCTTCTGGAAGAGTTTGGAATAAGAAGATTAGTTAAATATTGAGAATCATAAGTATATTTTTCATCAAATTGTACTCTAAAGTCCAGTCTGTTTTCAAGCTCCTGTATGTAAGTAGCCTCCGTTCCATAGTATGCAGTTCTAGCCTCATAACCTACAGTTTCAACGTCTATACCAAGTTCCGCTATCTTATCATAATCAAGCATTATTCTAAGCTCATCCTTACCAGGTTTATCATCGTCATCTATATTGATAACTCCGGGTACAGTTGCTAAAAACGTTTTTATTTCTTCAACCGCCTGCCTTGCTAAATCAGTATCGTTGCCTATAACCTTAATGTCAACTGGATCACCTGGGTCAACAGTACCTTTAGTGTTCATAGTAAATACAGGAACAGTATCTCTTATATCAGTTTTATCCATCTCCTGATTTATCAAATTTACAAGTTCGTCAGCTGTTCTATCTCTTTCAGCTGCAGGCACTAAATAAACCATTATACCAGCCAAATTACCTTTCTCTTCAGATACCATTTCCTGATCTACCTGAGAACCTACAAGAGTATACAACGCTATCAGCTCTTCTGGCTTAACAACGCTTGCAACAACGTCTTCTATTCTAGCTATCTGCTCGGTAGTATATTCTTTTGTACTTCCTATTTCAGTTTCTATATTGATAACTATAGTGTCTGCACTGGTATCGTATATAAGAACGAAGTTTTTAAAACTGTTCTGAGCCAAGAAGAAAGAACCTATGAGCATAAGTATAAAAAACAATATTACAATATATCTTACTTTCAAACATTTTTCCAAGAAAAATCCATAAGGCACTTTCATCTTGTCGAATAATTTATCCTTATCGAAGTCAAGAGGATTTTTCCACTTGCTTTTCTTCTTAGGCTTATAATTTTTATATTTATCCTCTTTATCCTGCAATTGATTTGGAAGAATAAGTATAGCCTGAAACAAACTCACAATTAACGTAAATATTACTATTTTAGGAAATAAGTTAATGATTTTTCCCATCATTCCGCTTATAGTAAGAAGAGGAAAGAAAGCAGCAACTGTGGTTAAAGTAGAAGCCACCATCGGCATTACTACATCGCTTACGGCAAGTCTCGTAGCTTCAAGCCCTTTATATCCAGCCTGTTTGAAGTTGAATATATTTTCAGATACAACTATAGAGTTATCTACTATCATGCCAAGTACGGTGATTACTGCTGCAAGAGACATAGTGTTGAAAGTGATGTTTGTTGCTTTCATAAATATGAAACATGCAAACATGGTAAATATCATACCTAAACTTGTAAACATAGCAGATTTGAAATCCAAAAATATTATCAAACAGATAAATATTATTAAAAATCCTTGTATGAGGTTGGAAGACACTATTGCTATAAGAGAGTTAATGGTTCTTGAATTGTCTCCCATAACAGATACCTGAACATTTTCTGGTATAATAGCTGCGTTTTCTTCCAAGTATTTATTAACTTCGGCTATAGTTTTTATAATATCTGCATTCTCATTTTTTACTATATCCAAAGAGTATCCCGGAGCCTTATTTACTCTCATATGTGTGGTTTTTTCCTCAAATCCTTCATTTACTCTGCCTATATCTTTAACAAGCACTCTCTGTCCATTGAAAGTAGATCTTATTACTGTACTTTCAGCTTCCATAGGATTTTGGAATTCTCCATAAGTTACAACTGACTTTTCCCTATTTTCTTCTTCCATATCTCCTCCAGTAGCTCTTACATTTCTAACTGCAAGAGCATTAACTACATCGGATAAAGCTATGTAATTGCTCTGCATCTTTAGAGGATCCACATATATTTGTATTTCAGGATCTGTTCTTCCCTCTACTCTCACTTCTGCAACACCAGGAAGTCTTATGATATCGTCTTCAAGTCTTTGGCTTATGTCAAATAATTCTCTTTCATTTCCTTCCATACCCTCTTTAAAATGCACTCCTAAAGTATATATGGACATTTTATTAGGGTTCAAGTCATAAGTTGTAACCTCTTCAACATCTGTAGACAAATCGGGAACGTTTTGCATCTCTCTAAATATTTCGTCTTTTACAGGCTGCCTATTAGGTAAAGATTGATCTAACTCTACCAATATAATACCTAAGTTTTCAATAATCGTAGTTTCATACTTATCTATACCTGATATTCCCTGCAGCTGTTCTTCTATAGGTATAACTGCATTCTGTTCCACGTCCAAAATCGAAGCTCCCGGATATGTTACTGCTATAAGCATCATATCCAAATCTGTGGAAGGAAAAGCTTCTCTATTTAGGTTAAAGTAATAATATCCGCCTACAAATAATACCGCAAGTACGATTACATTTACAAGCATAGTATGTTTTGCAAAGTATACAATAATTTTTTCCATAATATATCTGCATCTCCTATTTCTGTTTTATTTATGTTAACTAAAAATTTAAAGACTTAATCATTTTGAGGTTAATCAAAATTAACCCCCGAATGATTTTTATATATATCCCTCTAAATCCTTATCAAATGTCTAATAAAAAATATTTTATTCATAATCAATTGCAAGCAGTGCCCTGTAATCAAATATAGTAGTTATAAACTCATACTGAAGATTTAAAAGTTCCGTCTGCGTAGCGACTAAGTCCAATCTTGATGTAAGCAAATCATCAATTTCCAAACGTCCCTGATCTAATTTTTGAAGCTGAGTTGCTATTCTTGAATTAATAGCCCTTATCTGCATTTGCTTACTTGCTATTAAATTTTTATAAGCATTAAATCTTGAAATATATGTCTGCAGCTGTGTATTATAATCTTTTTCTAATTGATCGTACTGAGCTATAATTCCGTATAATGAGTTTTCAGCCATTTGATACTGAGCTTTATTTGCTCTGTTTCCTATAGGGTATGAGAATTGAACTCCTGCAAAGAAGTCAACATTTGTCATACTCCCAAAAGACTTAAAATATCCGTCGCTGTTTGGGCTAAGTCCATTTAAATTTACACTTCCTACCAAATCTAAATTAGGCAAAGTTCCGTTTTTCATAGCTTCAAGTGTATATTCTGCTCTTATCTTTGACTGATATGCAATTTGTCCGTTTATACTGTCTGCAAAAGGTACTTTTTCCATCTGCATGTTGCTTCCCAAGTCTAAATAAGCGTCCCAAGTGGTATGATCTGGTTTTATATTAGTTACAGGCATAAAGAAACTCACTGTTGCTAAAAGACTTTCTAAATAAACCTGATTCTGAGCATAATAATCACTGTATACCATAGTTTGAGTTCTTGCATTCTGATATGAGTCATTATCTATAAGTCCGTTATTATATCTGTCTCTCATCTGATTTTCAAATCTTCTTGCTGTGATATACATGCTTCTATAGTATGCAAGAAGTTTTTCATACATTATCCATTGATAATAAATTTTCTGATATGAAACTATAACACTTGCATCATCTAATTTTCTTTGAAGTTTCGCTATGGCAAGAGCATATTCAGCATCTTTAATTGGGTATCTGTCTAATTTACCGAAAAAATTTCTCAAAAGAGGCTGAGTAACTTCTATTGTGAGAGAAGGCAGATAATTATTAAAATCTACAGAATTAACACCATCTGGGTATAATTTTCCGCCTAAAAAAGAACTATGAGTTAAATTAACAGACCAAGTAGTTCCGCTGTATGGTATTAATGATCCTACACCAATTCCAGCCTGTATACCTGCAGCTTCTACTGTAGGACCTGCTGATGTTGAAGTAGTGCTTCCGCTTGACAAACTTCCGTATTTTCCTACAGCACCAAGCTGAGCAGATAAATTAACATCGCCTGAACTTTTGGCACTAAGAAGATTCATTTCAGCATTAGTTTCAGTAACAGCATTTATTTTCAGCTCTGGAATCTGATCCCTTATAGTTTCCATATATGCTGCATAAGTTAATGTATTGGTCTGAGAATATAAAATATTCACAGTAAAAAACATTAATAAAAATATTGTAAGTTCTATCTTAATTTTCATTAGCACTCCTTATCTAAATATACGTAAGTTACTCTTCTGTTTTTTTTAAATTCTCAAAACTGTATTTGCTTCCAAGTAAATATAATACAGTTTTACACAAATTATCAATTAAATTGTTCAAATTAATATCTAAATTTCTATTTTGTTCCATATTGTCCTTATAATAATATAATTTTCTGTCAAGATCATAATATTTAGTTAATATTAATTCAGTTCCTATACCTGCTATAGTTACTATTATCTGCATATAAATATCATTATGTTCAGCTATTGGTACAAAATATTTCTCTTCTATCTTCTTATCTATGAATAAAAATAATTCAGTAAGCCAAAAATACAAATTAACATCTTTATTTATGCTTTTTTTAAGTTTTTCAAACCTTTTTTTATCATTAAAAAATATTGGCTGAAGTTCAAACATTATTTTACCAAATTCGCTTGCCGTAATGAAAAAAAACTTTTTAAAGTATTCAAATAATTCAAATATAACTTTTTCAGGTTCATCATTATATTTTTCTATGATATCTTTAGGATTTATATTAGTTTTTTTGCTATTTAAAAGCGAAATAATAATATCATCTATATTTGAATAATATTTATAAACCCCTCCTTGACTTAACTCTGCTTCTTTAATAATATCCTTCATTGTAACACTATAGGCAGGCTTTTTTAGAAAAATTTTCATAGCTGCTTCAAGTATTATCTTTCTCTTGTTCTCAAAATATTCTTCATTAACTTTAGGCATTGTATTATTTTGGCGTTCACCTCTTATTTTTTATTATTTAGGTATGAAAAAATAAAAACGATACTAGTGTCATTTTTATTTTAGAATCAATATTATTACAATTATTTTTTATTGTCAATAGATATTGTATGATAAATTTTACAAAATTTTTATATAAATTAATATCATACTATTTATACGTACGAATAATTATACATTTTATACATATTAAAAATATTTTGAATTAACTATTGTAAAAAATATTATTTAGGTTAATATTAACATATAAGAAGTTTAAGAGAATTAAATGGAGTTTTTTATGGAAGTTTCTGTTAAAGAACTTGAAAATAATACAGCTGTACTAAAATTAGATGGGGATATAGATGTATATACTTCATCAGATTTAAAAGATGTTATTTTTTCCCAAATAGAGCTTGGTGCCAAGAAAATAATAATAGATATGGAAGATGTTTATTATATAGACAGCAGCGGAATAGGAGTATTTATTTCAGCACTTGGTACTTTTAAGAAGGTAAATGGTAAAATATGTTTTGTAAAAGTTACAGAACCTGTAAAAAAGGTATTTGAGCTTACAAAAATAACAAGTTTTTTTCCAATATTTACTAGTGAAACTGAGGCTATAGATAAATTTTGATTTTTATTTTGGTTAAAAAAATAAAAATAAATAATAATGGTTGATTTTTTATTTAATAGTTATACAATTATTCGAAATTATTTTTATTTTTAATTGAATCAAAGAAATTTTCTTAAGCTAAGGGTAGTAATTGTTTATTATGATTAAAGAAGTGATTTTTTTAAGGAAAATTTTTGTATTAACATTTATTGCAGCAGCTATATTTACATCTGATATAGTATATGGGGCTGAAAGTATTAATGATTATATAATGGAGGAGATAACAGATAACACATCTGATCCGTTTTACACTATTCCTATAAGATTAGGTCATTATATTAATTTCGATTTCAAAATAACTAAACATATTATATTGATAACTTTGGCAGGTATTTTATCTGTACTTAGTATGAAATATTTAGCCCATAAGTTAAAAAGACCTTTCAAAAGACCCACCTACTTACAAAGCATATTAGAAGGCTTAATTGACTATATGAATAAAGATGTAATAGGTGCTGCATTAGGTGAGGAAGGAAAAAAATATGTGCCTTTTTGTCTGACTGTGTTTTTATTTGTACTATTTTCAAATATATTGGGGCTTATACCAGCATCTGTGAAGTTTCCTACAGAAAATGGAGGTCATTCATATATAGCAGGCGGACTTGGTGCAAATATAGGTTTTACGGCTTCTATAGCTGTAATTGTGTTTATAGTTTATATTTTTGCGGGTATAAGAAAGAAAGGTATTATAAGGTATTGGACATCTTTAGTGCCTAAAGGTCTTCCTATACCGCTAATACCTATAATATGGGTATTAGAGTTTATTACATTATTTAACAGGGCTTTTGCTCTTGCTATACGTCTTTTTGCAAACATTACAGGCGGACACATAATGATGATAGTAATACCGTACTTAATTATTATGTCTGGAACTTTACTTGTTTCGCCTTTTGCAGTGTTGTTTTTGGCATTTATATATGTACTTGAGATGTTTGTAGCGGTTTTACAAGCTTATATATTCTCATTATTATCAGCAGTTTATATTGGAATTGCTATTAGTGATGAGCATTAAAAAAATAAATAATTTAAATAATTATAATCTTATAATAAAAGGAGAATAAAAAAAATGGAACTTTCTATATTAGGAGCAGCAATTGGAGCAGGTCTTGCAGCCATAGGAGTTGGAATAGGAATAGGTTTTATAGGTTCTAGAGCAGTTGAAGGTGTTGCCAGACAGCCTGAAGTTTCTGGAAAGATACAAGCTGTTATGCTTATAGCAGCAGCATTAATAGAAGGGGTAGGTTTATTTGCTTTAGTTATTTGTATTCTTGCATTATTTACAAAATAATTAAAAAAAATATTTGGAGGTATATGTATGGCACTTTTAAAAATAGATCCAGGTATTATTATTTGGACTTGGATCACATTTTTACTAGTTCTTGCTATATTAGGTGCTTCTACTTGGAAAATAATTTTGAAAGGCTTGAATGCACGTGCTGATAAAATACAGGAAGATTTGGAAGAAGCAGAAAAAACTAGAGAAAATGCTAAAAAATCTTTGGCAGCATACAGAGAGCAGATTGATAATGCTAAAGCTGAAGCCAGTGCTATTATAGAAAATGCAAGGGTTGAAGCTAATAGAATTAGAGATAAAATTATTAATAATGCTAGAGAAGAAGCAGAAGTTAATAAAAACAAAATTATGTCTGAAATAGACAGGTCTAAAGAAGAGGCTATGAATAGTGTGAAAAAACAGGCACTTGATATTGCTGTTGTTATGGCAGAAACTATTCTTAAAAGAAATATAAATAAAGAAGATAATCAGGCTATAATTAATGAGTTTATTAATAATGCAGGAAAAGAAAACAATAAATAATAAACTTATAAAAAGCGTAAGTGTTTAGGAAGTGATATATGAGAGAAAGTGAAAAATTGGAAATACTAAAGCCTACAGCTAATGCCATATTTGACATAGCTAGAGAGCTTGGAATGATAAGAGAAATATATAATGAACTTACAGAATGTTCTAAATTATTTCAGGATATTGATATAAAGAATTATTTTTTTGATAAATTTATTTCTAAAAAAGACAAAAAAGAATTAATAGATAGAAGATTAAAACCTTTGCTTTCTAAAGAAACTTATGCTTTTGTTTCTATATTGGCAGAACATGACAGTATAGATGTACTGCCTGATATAGTGAATTTATATAAAAATATAGCAGATGATTATAATAATATAGTGAGAGTGCGTATTATTACAGCTTCTTCTATTGATGATAAAACAGTAGAAGATATTATTCAGACAGTGAAATGTTTTTCCAGTAATGAAATATCTTATGAAACAGAAATTGATGAGAGTATTATAGGCGGTATAATAGTATATATTGGTTCTACAGTTTATGATTATAGTATAAAAAATCAGATAGATTTATTGCAAAGTAAATTTACACGCGGTAATTAATTAATCTTAAATATTGTAGGAGATTATGCTTATGGAGTCCATTGCTGACAGCATTTTAAAAGACTTAAAAAAAGAGGTGCTGAAAGAAAGCACAAAAGAAAAAGTTAGCAGATTCACGCGTATAACAAAAAATGAATCCAGTGCTAAAAATTATGCTAAGGCAATGTTTGATGTAGCCTCTGATGCTGGAAAAATAGAAGTGATTAAAAGTGATTTGGATATTGTTTATTCCTCTTTGCTTGTTGATAAAGATACATATGATTTTTTCAAATCTAGTTTTATAGACGGCAATTTGAGAATGAGTATTTTAAAAAAGGTATATGCAGGTAAAATATCAGAAGAGACTTTTAATCTTATTGCTATATTAATAGAAAGAGATTTGATTCATACTTTATTTGCTATAATAGTAGAGTATGAAAACTTATGTAATGAATATTATAATATAGCAGTGGCTAGAATTATAACAGCATCTGATATAAATAATATAGATGATATAGAAAAATTAAAAAAATGTATTAGAAATATGATTAAGGACAGAGATGTTCATTTTATATTTCATACAGATGAAAATATTATAGGCGGTATTGTAATAGAGATAGAAGATATTGTTTATGATTACAGTATAAGAAGAGTACTTACAGGATTAAAAACTTCTATTTCTGATGATAATTGATTATATTTTACATTTGGGGAATTGATTATGAATATAAAAGCTAGTGAAATTGCAGCAGTTCTTAAAGAAGAGATTAAGAATTATAAAGCTGATTTTACTCCGAATGAAGTAGGGGTAGTTGTAGAGGTAGGAGACGGTATTGCAAGAGTAATTGGACTTCCGTATGTTATGGCTAATGAGATGATACTTTTTGAAAGCGGTGCGGTAGGACTTGCTTTTAACTTGGAAGAGGAAACTATTGGTGCTATAGTTTTGGGCGATTATTACGGTATTAAAGAGGGAAGTAAAGTCAGCAGACTTAAAAGAATATTAGAAGTTCCAGTAGGGGAGGCTCTTTTAGGAAGAGTTGTTAATCCTTTGGGTGTACCTATAGACGGGCATGGCGAAATTACTACTGATAAAAGAAGAGTAATAGAATTTCCAGCTCCAGGTATTGCTGACAGGCAGGCGGTAAAACAGCCGCTTCAAACTGGTATTAAAGCTATTGACTCTATGACTCCAGTTGGAAGAGGTCAAAGACAGCTTATTATCGGCGACAGAGGTACTGGTAAAACTTCTATTGCTCTTGATGCTATAATCAATCAAAAAGGCACTGGAGTAATATGTGTATATGTAGCTATAGGACAAAAGGCTTCTACTGTTGCTGGTGTTGTTGATACATTAAGACAGCATGGGGCATTAGACTATACTATAGTAGTTGCGGCTACTGCAGCTGATTCTGCTCCGCTTCTTTATATAGCTCCTTATGCAGGCTGTGCTATGGCTGAATACTTTATGTATGAACAGAAAAAAGATACTTTAATAATATATGATGACTTAACTAAACAGGCTAATGCTTACAGACAGATATCATTACTTCTTAGAAGACCTCCAGGAAGAGAGGCTTTCCCAGGGGACGTTTTCTATTTGCATTCAAGACTTCTTGAAAGAGCAGCTAAACTTAGCGATGAATTAGGAGGAGGTTCTTTAACAGCACTTCCTATCATAGAAACTCAGGATAATGAGGTATCAGCTTATATTCCTACTAACGTTATTTCTATTACTGATGGGCAGATATATTTGCTTACTAGCTTATTTATGAGCGGTGTACGTCCTGCTATAGATGTTGGTATATCTGTTTCTCGTGTAGGCGGTAATGCTCAGACTAAGGCTATGAAAAAAGTTGCTGGTACTTTAAGACTTGACCTTGCTTCTTACAGATCTTTGGAGGCTTTCTCTCAGCTTGGTATTGGGCTTGATAAGGCTACTTTGGCACAGTTAGACAGAGGTGCTAAAATGGTTGAATTATTAAAGCAGAAACAATACAGCCCTATACCTTTTGAAGAGCAGGTTGTTGTTATATTCGCTGCTACAAAAGGTTTTTTGGATAATATTGAAGTTGACAGAGTTCATGAGTTTGAATGGAGATTATTACAGTATATTAAAGCTGATAAGCCTAGTGTACTTGATAATATCAGAGAGAAAAAAGATATAGAAGATATGGACGGTCTTTATAAAGTTATAGAAGAGTTTAAGTCTAAGTTCTAATTTATGAGTAAAATTTGTTTTTTAATAGCGGCACATAAAAATCAAGGTCAATTATTAAGATTAATTAATCATCTTAAAAAAGATTTTGATATTTATGTGCATATTGATAAAAAAAGCAAACTAAATTTAAAAAATTTTGATAATGTAAAATTTTATAAAAAATATAAAGTTTATCATGCTGAAGTAAGTCAAATTATTTCTACATTATTTTTGATAAATGAGGCTTATAAAAATAATTATGACAGATATATTTTTATAAGCGGACAGGATTTACCTTTAAAAAATAATAATTATATACAAAATTTTTTTGATAATAATTTATATAATGAATATATCTCTTATTATCAAGTTAATAGTGTAGAATCAGGTGAAATTTTTGATATTCAAAATTTTAGTAGGGTAAGAAATTATAATTTTGAAGGACTTACAAGAAAAATTTTGCATAGCTCTATAAGATATTTTATATCTAATTTGAATGTAACAAAAAAGAAAATTAAATATGATATATATTACGGTTCTTCATGGTGGAATTTAACTAATAATGCAATTGAATATATATTGAATTATTTAAATAAATATAAACATTTTATGAATCAATTTAAAAATGTTTGGGGAAGTGATGAATATTTTTTTCAATCTATATTATTAAACAGCGAATTTAAAAACAAGTGCGTAAATAATAATTTAAGATATATAGATTGGAGTGGTCAGAAAGGCTCCTCTCCAAAAACATTTACTATCAAAGATTATAATGATATAAAGAATAATATTAATGATAATTTATTTGCACGCAAGTTTGATGAAAATATTGATAATGATATAATAGATAAATTATATAAAGATTTAGAAAATTCTAATTAATTTGGAGTTTTGATTATGGCAGAGAAACTTAATGTATTAAAGGCAAGAATTAAAGCTGTAACAAGCACACATAAAATCACAAAGACTATGGATATGATAGCACGTTCAAGAACTGCTAAAATACTTACAGTAGAGCAGGGTATGCGTCCTTTTACTCAAAAATTAAACAGAATAGTAGAAGACCTTTCGCATTCTGATATGGATCATGTGCATCCGCTTCTTGCTCCAAAAAAGAAGATAAAAAATATAATACTTTTTGTTGTAAGTTCTAGCAGAGGTTTATGCGGCTCTTATAATACTAAAATTTTTGATGAGGCTATGGAGAGGATAAGACATCATCATAGACATGGCAGAGAGGTTCAGCTTCATGTACTTGGTAAAAAGGGTGAGGCATATTTTGAAAAGCAAGGTATACCAATAGCTAGAAAATATCCGCGTATAGATGAGGAATCTACTTTTGATGACTGTGCTGCAGTAGTTCAGCATTTCATGCATGAATATGCTGTGGATAATGCTTCAAGAGTTGAGGTAATATATACTAGGTATTATACAAGGGTGGTACATATACCCAAAATAAAAAGTTTAATACCTATGATACCTGATGAAGAGGATATTGAAGGTCATAAAATTAAGAAAAAACTTGATTATGTGATAGAGCCTAATATAGAAGATGTATTAAAAGAGATTGTGCCTATGGCTATAAAAACATATTTCTATTTTATGCTTACAAGTTCATTTTTATCAGAGAATGCCGAACGCTCTATTGCTATGAGAAATGCTACTGATAATGCTGAGAGATTAATTACTGATTTGAAAAATAAAGCCAACAGAGCTAGACAGGAACATATTACTAATGAGCTTCTTGATATTATAGGCGGTTCTGAGGCTATATAATTTATTTTTGATAATATAAAATTAATACCATTCATTTTATGGGTGGTATTTTTTTATTTTTAATTCTTTAATCATTATGCTATAATAGACTTGTTTCAAAAGTACTTGACAAGATTAACTTTAAAAGTATTTAATCTTAAATTATAAAATACAATTTTTTATATGTTGTATAATTTATTATTTTAGTATGTAAATATGCAGTCTTTTTGCTTCTCGCCGTAGGCGTACTTTGTATGGGTCACCACCGAGTAGGTGCCTTGCCTACGGCACGCAGAGCGGACGGCAAAAGAAGTGGGGGGTGCGGGGGCTAGTCCCCGCAATTATAAATAAAAATAGTTTTGAAACAAGTCTATTAATTACATACGGCGGTGTTTATGAAAAGAATAAAAGTGTTAAAAACTATATTGTTAATTTCTTTATTATCAATTATTTTTATTATATCATGCAAGAAAAAAGAAGAGGTTAGTGTAAGTATAAGCAATAATTCTGTGTATGTAAGTAATCCAGATAATATTTATCATAAAACTTATACTAATGTTGTAAAGGTTCAGGGTAAAGTTGTTAATATGAACTCTGATTTTTCTTACAGCAATAGAAAAGAAGGAGAATACAGCGAAGAGTATGATATATTTGAAGCTATAGAAAATCATAGCTTAAAAAGAGTAATGGAATTAATAGGAGAAGGTGAAGATATAAATCAAACTTATAGCGGTGAGAGAAAATATAGCGATTTTTTCAATGATTATTATTATCTTGACGGAGCTACTCCTTTAATGTTTGCTATATTTTATAGAGATTTGGGTATAATGAAATATTTGCTTGATAAAGGTGCTGATCCTTATACTAAAGATGATTACCCTTACAATTGGAATGCCTTTTTATGGGCTTGTGCTGTTGGAAATGTTGATGTAATAAAAATGATTGTAAAGTTTTATCCTGATTTAATTAATTCTAAACATGTCTATGATGAAAACGGACTTCATATGGCTGCTTTGAATAATAATACAGAGGTATTTGAATATTTAGTAAATGATTTAGGTATTGATATAAACAGCACTGATGAGGACGACAACGGCGTTTTAGATTATGCTGGAAAAGATGAGGCAATAGAAAAGTTAAGAAAATTAGGTGCCAAATAATATAAATTGTGTAATACATTAATATATGCTGAAAATTTTTAATTTTGTCAACTGATGCTCTTTATATAGAATTATCAACTTTTTTGACGCACAAAAAAGTTGCTGCCACAGGCACGCTTCGCGAAAACGCAAATACTACAACCTTATATTATTACAATACGTATTAAATGTATAGTAATACCTGAAATTTAGGTTAAAAATGCAGTCTTTTTGGTTATCGCCAGAGGCGGGCTTCGCCTTGGTCACAAAAAGAACTAGGGGTGTGGGGGCAAAGCCGCCACAAACAATAAAATTAAAAATCTAAATTTTGACAAACTTAAAAATTTTTAGTATATAAAAAAATCTAGCATCTAGCAATGTCTAGAGCCTTAAAGCGAGATTTTTTAATTTTTTAATTAGGCAATTTTTATTAATAATCAATAAAAAATTGTGAGCGTCTGGCAAGTTCACTTGACAGACTTAATTAGCGAACAATTTTTTATTAATAATAATAGAAAATAATTTGTTTTTATTGTATAATATATCACAAATTATTAATTACTATACGGCGGTGTTTATGAAAAGAATAAAAGTGTTAAAAACTATATTGTTAATTTCTTTATTATCAATTATATTTATTATATCATGCAAGAAAAAAGAAGAGGTTAGTGTAAGTATAAGCAATAATTCTGTGTATGTGAGTAATCCCGATAATATTTATCATAAAACTTATACTAATGTTGTAAAGATACAGGGTAAATTTGTTAATATGAACTCTGCCTTATCCTATGCCAACAGGGAGGAAGGGGAATACAGCGAGGACTATGATATATTTGAGGCTATAGAAAATCATAGCTTAAAGAGAGTAATGGAATTAATAGAAGATGGCGGAGATATTGATGAGTCTTATTATGGAGATGATAGCATATACAGCGACTTTATGAATGATAGTTATTCTGCTAATGGTGCTACTCCTTTGATATTTGCCGTATTCTATAGAGATTTAGGTATAATGAAATATTTACTTGATAATGGAGCAGACCCTTATGTAAAAGATGATGACGGCTGGAATTCATTTTTATGGGCTTGCGGTACTGGAAATGTTGATGTTATTAAAATGCTTGTGCAGGCTGATCCTGATGTTGTAAACTCTAAAAATATGTATGATGCAAACGGTCTTCATATGGCTGCTTTGAATAATAATACAGAAGTATTTGAATATTTAGTTAGAGATTTAGGTTTTGATATTAATAGTACAGATGAGGACGGAGACGGAGTTTTATATTATGCTGATGAAGATGAGGCAATAGAAAAACTAAAAGAATTGGGTGCAGAAGAATAATTTTTATTAATAAAATTGAATAATATTATTTATGCTGTATACATATAAAAAACTATAATTTATCAAAAATAAATTTTGTAAATTTAAAATATTTGCTGGCCTTTCCCTTACGAAGTACAAGCGTAACTGCTATGCGTGCCATAGGCAGGTTAGCACTGCGAAGTCCGCCTGCGACCGAAAGAAGTACCGTTAGGCATGGTGTGCGGCGGACTTCGTCAAAGTTTTTATCTTTCGGATACGCTACGCGAAAAACGCAATTATTAGAACTTTATATTTTAAAGATATGTGTTAAATGTATGGTAATACCCAAAATATGGCTACACCTAAAGGTGGACTTCGTCAAATGCAGTCTTTTCGCCTGCCTACGGCACGCAGAGCGAGGCGTACTTCGTATGGTTCTTTGTGCCACACCGAAGGCGGACAGAATCACAAAAAAACTGTGGTGCAAATATTTAAATAAAATTAAAAAAATTAATTTTTGACAAATTATAATTGTTTAGATATATACTAAAAAAAATTTACTATATTTTTTTAATTTATTCAAAAAAAATAGGAAATTATTAAAAAAATACGTATTAAATATTGAGAAAAATATATTAACTGTATCTTGCATTAATGCTAATACAGTTAAATTTTACTAATTTAATATGCTTATTGACCTATAATATTTTATATTATGATAAAATAAATATAGGCTGATATAAATAATTTTATTTTTAAGGAGAAAGAAAAATGACTAAAAAATTATTATTAATGTTTGTTGTTATGCTGTTTGCTTTCAGCTGCAATAGTCCGTCAAACCCAAATAACAACGAAAGCGGAAATAATGGAGGATCTACGGGAACTGGCGGATCTACAGGAACTGGCGGATCTACAGGAACTGGAGAAACTTCTGTTGTGGATAATACCAAAGGCATAGAACAGTTTGCTGGAGAATATAAGGGAGTTACTGAAGGGTATACTATTTATGTAGTTATAAATAATCAAATAAATAATGGTTATTTATTTCTTTTAAATACAGATTATGAGCCTAATAGAAGTCCAGGACGTCTTCCTATAGAAGAGCTTAATAAATATAAGTCTTCAGATGCTTTAACATATAGTATACCAGATTCATTTTCTTTTAAATTTAATAATGATAAGTCTGTTCTAGAATATTCATTTAATGGAGAAAATCTTAAATTAGATAGAGCACCAGATTTAGATTCATCTAAAGGTATAGAGCAATTTGCAGCTACATATAAGAGTTTTAGAATGAATAAATATGACGGAGGTAGCGTTACTACTATTGTGCAATACACTTTAACAATAAATGGTAATAATATAAAATTAGATGAATATGATGAAACAACTTTTAAAACAACTGAGATATATAATGGAAATGTATCAGGAAAAGGAGCTTTCTATTTATTTGATACTGACAAACCATTACAATTTTATAATAATGGGGATAATTGTGTAATACATGTATTATCTTATCATACTGAACCAATAGTTTTTAAAAAACAGTAATTAAATAAAAATTAAGGAGATATAAAATGACTAAAAAATTATTATTGATGTTTGCTGTTATGCTATTTGCTTTCAGCTGCAATAGTCCGTCAAATCCAAATAATAATGGAAGCGGAAATAATGGAGGATCTACAGGAACCGGAGGCTCTACAGGAGAAATAGGCACTTCAGATCCTTTAAAAATTTCTGCTTTTTTGAAAGATAAAACAGGGGTATATGGAAATATAGATGATGTTATTCGAAATGAAAATGAATTAAAGATAAAAAACAGCAGTATTTATTTGATAGATTCTCAAGTATGGAAGCCTTTTACTGGAACTGTAACTTTGTATGAAAGCGATTCTAAAATAGTAATGAAAAATGATAATTATATTTATACATATACTTTAGGAAGTAAAATTACAGGAAATACTGTTATTATTTTAAAAAAAGAAGCTTATTAGAATGATCCTTCAAAAACAAAGATAGGTACAATTGAAGCTTTTTCTAAGTTTGCTGGTAATTATTTGATTGAAGGTGATACATATATTCAAATAGATAATTCTGGAAATATTTATTTTTTGGAACAAGCTCCATTTACAGCAACTTCGGATAATAATACATTAATATTGACAGATAAAAGTCAAAGTTTGAGGATAGATTTAAGTCAGACAGAATTACTACTTAGAACTTTCATTGATAATAAAGAGTTATATCAGGATTATGAAAAAACTGAATTATTAGAGAAATATGAAGGTACATATAACGGAAACGGTCATACAGTAACTATAGATAAAGACGGAAAAATAATATGCTCTATGAATACAGCAATAGATGCTATGGATTGCAGATTAAGAGGAAATGTTATAACATCTACTCTATATGGTCCGACAGAAAAAGAGATATATACTCTTACATTCTCAAGTGACGGAAAGACTGTAACATATAAATCTCATGATGGTACAGAATATACATTAACTAAAAATTAATTTTGTTTCATACACTAAAAATTTAAGAGGCTTAATTCATACAAATGTTTTGAGCCTTTTTTATATTTTTATATGTATTATATGAATTGTAAAATTGTAATAAAATAAAAATTCATTGATAAATATATACATTATGTTATAATAAACTAAATTATAATTATTAAAAACTATGGAGTCATTATATGAACGTATTGGTTATTAATTCAGGCAGTTCCAGCATTAAATATCAATTATTTTCTATGCCGGAAGCAAAAGTTTTAGCTAAGGGTCTTTTAGAAAAGATAGGCGAAGAGACAAGTGCATTAAAACACACAGCCGTAGAAAAAGGCAAAGAAAAAAAATTAGAGCAAAAAGTTGCCGACCATAAAGCAGGTATGTCTTTGATTTTCTCTCTTCTAACAGATAAAGAAGTTGGTGTTATATCTGATATGAGCGAAATATCAGGTGTAGGTCACAGAGTTGTACATGGAGGAGAATCATTCAGTAAAAGTACTTTAATTACAGATGAAGCTATCAAAGCTATAGAAGCATGCTGTGATATAGCTCCTTTACATAACCCAGCTGGTTTGCAGGGTATAGCTGCTTGTAAAGAAATATTAAAAGATGTAAAAATGGTTGCTGTTTTTGATACTAGTTTCCATCAAACAATACCAGAATATGCCTATATGTATGCTGTTCCTCATGAATGGTATGACAAATATAAAATACGCCGTTATGGTTTCCATGGTACTTCACATAAATATGTTTACGGAGAGTTTTGCAAAGCTGTAAACAAACCTAATGCTAATGTTATAGTTTGCCATTTAGGTAATGGTGCTAGTGTAACTGCTGTAAAAAACGGAGAATCAGTAGATACAAGTATGGGTTTAACTCCATTAGAAGGTTTAGTAATGGGTACTAGATCCGGAGATATGGATCCTGCTGTTGCTACTTTTGTTATGGCTAAAGAAAATTTAGCTCCAAAAGAAATGGATAATATTTTAAATAAAAAAAGCGGACTTTTAGGAGTTTCTGGAGTAAGTAATGATATGAGAAACTTGGAAGAGGCTTCTAAAACTAATCATAAAGCTGAACTTGCTATACAAATGTTCTGCTACAGAGTAAAAAAATATATAGGTTCTTATATGGCTGCTCTTGGTCATGTTGATGGTATTGTATTTACTGGCGGTATAGGTGAAAATAGTTCTTCTATTAGAGGAAGAATACTTGAAGGCTTAGATGAACTTGGTATTAAATGCGATGCTGATAAAAACTCTAAAGCTAGAGGATGTGCTAGTTTTGAAAAAGACGGTGCTGCTATTAAACTTTATGTTATAGCTACTGACGAAGAAAAAGCTATAGCTATGGATACTTATAATATAGCATTGAAATAATTTTTATATAAAAATAATAAATATTAAAATTGATAGGGTATCTTTTATTATGAAAGATGCCCTATTTTTAAGGTTTTTTATGATATTAAATTTGGATAGTCTGAAAAAATCTATAATAGCATTAGAAAAATCAATCAATGTATATGATAGAATTAAAACAGATGATGAAGATTTAATGCTTACAATAAGATCTGGAGTAATACAAAACTTTGAAATAGCTTTTGAACAAAGCTGGAAATTTATACAAAGATGGCTCAATGAGAATATAAATCCAGACATAACTAGCGGTATAACTAAAAAAGAATTATTCAGATTGGCAGCTAAACATTTACTTATAGATGATGTTGAAAAATGGATAAAATTTAAAGATGCCGGAAATTCTGCTTCTCATATTTATTCAAATGAAGTTTCTCTGGAAGTGATTAATGAAGCAGAAGCATTTTTACCTTATGCAAAATATCTTTTAAAACGTTTAGAGGAAAATAATGAATGATTAGCCTAACTGAAAATGAAATTCAAATTATCAAAGATATTCTAAAAAAACATATAAAAAATGGAAAAGTATATTTATTTGGTTCAAGAGTAAAAGGTACAAATAAAAAATTTTCAGATATTGATATAGTCATAGATATTAATACCAAATTATCATTAAATGAGATGTCAAGAATAAAAGATGATTTTGAAGAAAGTGATTTAATTTATGTTGCTGATATTATCGATTATAATGCTATAGAGGATAGTTTTAAGAGCATTATAGATAATGAAAAAGTATTAATATATGAAACTGTCTAAAATTAAAATATTTTAATTAGTTAATCATATTTTTTTTCGATATTAAAAAATAATAATTTTTAATATTAGAAAGCTAAATATAAAAATTGTGAGCATATAGCAAATTCATTTGCTATATATTTTTAGCGAACAATTTTTATTAGCAATAATAAGAAAAATAATAATTTTAAGTTAGGGATATGATTTTATGAAAAAGAATATATTAATTACAGTTTTTTTATTTATAATAATTTGTTTTTTGATATCTTGTTCTAAAGAGCCTAAAAATATTTTAAATGAGATAACAGTTTCTGTAGGTCCTGAACCTCAAACAATAGATCCTACTATAAACTCAGCAGTAGATGCTATGATATATACAACACATTTATTTGAAAATCTTACTATTAAAGATGAAAATGGAAATATAATACCAGGTGCTGCTGAAAGCTGGGTATCGTCTAATAATAACACAATATATATTTTTAATATTAGAAGCAATGCAAAATGGTGCGACGGAATGGACGTAACAGCTGATGATTTTGTTTATGCTTGGAGGCGTATAGCTGACCCTAAAAACGGAGCATCATATTCCATACTTTTAGATGTTATAAAAAATGCAAGCGATATTATGATGGGAAAAAAGGATAAAAATACATTAGGAGTAAAAGCTTTAGATAATAAAACTTTATATGTAGAGTTAGAATATCCTGTACCTTATTTTCCGGAGATGGCAGCTCATACTGCATATACGCCTTTGCGTGAAGATATTGTAAGTCAAGATGAAGACGGCTGGACTTTAAAAACTGATACTATGGTTGGAAACGGAGCTTTTCAGATTGTAAGATGGGATCATAATTCAAGGCTAGTTGTACGCAAAAATACAGATTATTGGAATTATAAAGAGATTAAGCCAGATATAATAAATTTTGAGTTTGTAGATAATGATAATACAGCTATGTCTGCAATTTTAAACGGAGAGATATCTTTTTATCATAATGCTCCTATTAATGACAGAGCAAAACTTATTGAAGATGGAGTTGCTAGGGTAGTTCCTAATGTATCACTTTATTTTTATGAGGTTAATCATACTAAAGCTCCTTTTAATGATGAGAGAGTTAGAAAGGCTATTTCTTTAGCTATAGATAGAGAATATATAGTAAATAATATAATGAAGGCTGGAGAAAAACCTGCAGCTGCCATAGTACCTTATAATATAAAAGATGTTTACGGTACTAATGATTTCAGATATCAAAAAGACGGATATTTTTCTGTTAATAGCGAAGACTATAATAAAAATGTTGAAGAGGCTAGGGCTTTGCTTGCAGAGGCTGGGTATCCTAATGGGGAAGGTTTTCCAGTATTTGAATTTTTAACTAATCCAGGATTTCATGTAACTATTGCAGAAAGTGTGCAGTCTATGCTTAAAGAGGCACTTAATATAAATATGGTAATAAGGCAGGAAGAATGGGCTGTACTGCTTCAGACTAGAAGAGATGGAAATTTTGATATGGCGAGACAGGGCTGGATAGGAGGATACAACAGTCCTCAGGCATTTTTATCTTTGGTAAAAACAGGTTATGTTCTTAATGAGGGAAGATATAGTAATGCTGAGTTTGACAAAGCTTTGTATGATGCTGCACTCTCTCAAAGTGATTTAGAGAGAAGTGAATATCTGCATAAAGCTGAAAGTATAGCTATGGACGATATGGCTATTATACCTATATTCTATTATTCTGGTACTGTTATGCAGAATAAAAAACTTAATGATGTAATTTACGATATATTTGGAATATATAATTTTAGTAGGGCATATATGTCAGAGTAATTATATTATGATTTTTTACAATTATAATTACATAGTGTTTTTATATACAAATGATAATGGAGAATACATATGAATGAAGATATTAAGTTTATAACCGATTTTCTAAAATGTGATTACGAGATACTTGATGGCGGACTTGAAGATGACACTGATATAATGAATTGGTATAAAGAAAATCTTGAAAAAGGAAAAAAAGAAGGATATACACCTCTAATTATAATACCAAGTGAGATGCTTACTGAGGCAATAGAGTGTTTTTTGGAAGATAATGACTGCGATATAGAAGATTCAAGAAAATTAATAAATGAGTACATAGAAAAGTCAAAAGATATAGACTATAAAAAATATTTGAATCAAAATGTAGAAGATATTTATGAAGATAAAGAATATATTGAAGAGATAAAAAAATCATTCAATGCTCCTATAGAAGGAGGATTTGAAGTATTTGATAGTTTTGGTTCATATTATGATTATGAAACTAAAAGTACTGTTGATTTAATATTAGCAAAAATTCCTACTGTTAATCCTTATGAATTGGCATGCTATATCCCTATGGGCGGATTTAATGACTGTCCAAATCCAGAGACTCAGACTGCTATTTTTAAATATTGGTATGAAAAATATAATGCTTATCCAGCTGTAGTTGGATATGATACTTGGGAGATTTTTGTTCAAAAACTTCCTAATACAGAAGAAGATGCTAAAGAGCTTGCTATAGAACATTATTATTTTTGTTTGGATAGGGTTGATCAATATTGCGAAAATTATGATCATGGAAAATTAGCAGGCACATTATTAAAATCTAATGTTTGGTATTTTTGGTGGGATTAATATTTATTATACTTGTTTTAAAACATATAGATATATACTAAAAATTCTTAGGTTTGTCAAAAGTTAGTTTTTTTAATTTATTGTTTGTAGTGGCTTTGCCCTACGAAGTACACAGTCGTGCCACACTCCAGCTTCTTTTGCCGTCCGCTCTGCCTACTCGGTGGTGACCCATACGAAGTACGCCTCACTCTGTGTGCCGTAGGCAGGCGAGAAGCAGGCACAGCCCGTTGTTGCGAAGGACGGCATTTTTTAACTAAAATATAGATTTTAAACTTATTTTATTAATACTCAATAATACTTTATAATATTCATAAGTTATCATTACATTTATAAATAATTAAAATTTGACAAACTGTATTTGTTTAGGTATATATTGTAAGTTTTTAAATTATATATTTAAGCTTTTAAAATTCAGTTTTTCAATGATTATAGCTATATATGTTTTAAGATATTTTATATTCTTAAAAGATTAAAACACATATATAATTTACTAAATTAAAAACAATATGAATAAGTTTTAAAACAAGTACGATATATTTTTATGTATATTTTCTTATATTTGAATAAACTGTATGAACTGAAATATGAAGTTTTTCAGCTAATGCTTCAACAGAACCTTTTAATTGAAAAAATCCTATTTTATGAAGTTTTAATATAATCTGTTTATTTTTCTCCTGATTTGGTATTGACATATCTAGTATTATATCATTAATATTTTTATTGAGTATAGATTTTATCATGTCGTCAATATTTGAACTATAATTTTCAGAATGAGTATGCTCTTCACTATCATTTTTATTTATAGAAAATTCTCTCATAAAATCTATGAGGCTTACTTCCATATTTATATTGATGCATAATAAACCGATTAATTTGTCTTTATTTTTTATAGGTATTGTAACGGACTTGCACCTATCTCCGTTTGGAAATTTTGATTCATAAGATTCTAAAAATTTTTTATCTTTATGCACTGAGTTTATAAGCTCTAAAGCCAAATCAGTTATAGGTGCTCCTACATCTCTTGAAGAATTATGCCCGTTTTCTATGAATAAAACCGCATGTTCATAATTATCTAATGAATGAACCAACACTTCGCAATATGTTCCGAATATATTTGCTATTCCTTTTACTGCATTTTCATATGATTGTATTATAGCCCTATCCGTATCATCTAATACTACAGAACCAGACTTAGTATAATTATCCATAAAATTACCCCATTGATTATTATTAAATGTATTATATCTTATAATTTTATAAAAAACAAATATAAAATATAAAAATAATATATAAACTATCAAATTTTGTTGACAGTATAAACTATTTGTATATACTATATTATATATTTAATTAAGGAATATTTTATGACAATAGAAGAATTTAACAGCAAGTATTTAGTAAACAGAGAAGGTACAAATTCTCAAAAATGGGACACAATAAAAGACAGGAGATTTAAGGTAGGCGGACTTATACCTATGTGGGTTGCAGATATGGAATTCAGAGCTCCTGATGAAGTAATAGAGGCTTTAAATAAAAGAGTAAGCCATGGAGTTTTTGGATATACTGTTTTATGGGACAGTTATTTTGAAGCATTTTTTAATTGGCAGAAAAAAAGATATAATATAGACTTAAAAGAAGAATGGATAAATTTTTCAACTGGACTTGTAACTGCATTATATTGGCTTGTTAATACATATACAAATAAAGGCGACAGTGTTGTAATACTTACACCTGTTTATTATCCTTTTCATAATGCAGTTAAAGATAATGAAAGAAATTTGATTAAATGTGAGTTAAAAAACGATAACGGAGTATTTTCTATAGATTTTGAAAAGTTAGAAGATGATATAGTAAAAAACAATGTAAAATTAATGATATTCTGCAATCCTCATAATCCAGCTGGCAGGGTATGGACTGATGAAGAAATAGATAAAACTTTTGATATATGTAAAAGACATAATGTATATATTGTTTCCGATGAAATTCACCAAGATATAAATTTGGGTTTTCGCCCATTTATTTCAGCACTTTCTATAAAAAATAAAGATAAATATTTGGACAGATTAGTTGTTTTAACTTCGCCTTCAAAAACGTTTAATTTGGCATGTCTTCTAAACTCTCATATAGTTATACCAGATGAAAAAATGAGAGAAAAATATAATAAATATGTTAATACTGTAAATAGAACAGAATTAAGTTTGCTTGGTATGGTAGCAGCAGAAGCAGCATACAGATACGGAGAAGATTGGGTTGACGGACTTTTAAAAACAATAAGACGCAATTATGAATATATAAGAGATGAATTAAAAGCAAAAGTTCCAGAAATAATAACTAGCCCTTTAGAAGGTACTTATTTGCCTTTTATAGATTTAAGAAAAGTTGTTAATCCAGAGAGAGTAAAAGAGTTTATACAAGATGACTGTAAAATAGCTATAGATTTCGGTGAATGGTTTTCTGATAATTGTAAAGGATTTATAAGAGTTAATGTTGCAACTGATTTTAAATACATAGAGGAGTTTGTAAATAAAGTATCTTCACAATTAAAAAATAAAAATTATAAATAAAAAATAGGAGGCATAATATGAAAAGTTCTTTCTGGAAAAATTACAGATTTCCTATACTTTTAGTTTCAGGAGTAGTAATTGGAAGTATATTGGGTATAATATTGAAAGAAAAAGCTGCTGTATTAAAACCTTTTGGGGATATTTTTATTAATATACTTTTCACAGTAGTAGTTCCTTTGATATTTTTATCTATTACCAACTCTATTATTCAGATGGACGATATGAAAAGATTAGGAAAAATAGTAGCTTCAATGTTTGTAGTATTTATTATTACTGGACTTATTGCAGCAACTATAATGATAATTACAGTAAGGGTATTTAATCCAGCTGAAGGTTTCCAAATTCCTATAACTCAGGTAGAAGAGCCTAATCCTCCTAAAGTATCAGAACAGTTGGTAAAAATGATAACAGTTACAGATTTTAAAGATTTGCTTTCTATAAGCAACATGCTTCCTCTTATAGTATTTTCTTTATTCTTTGGTTTTTCTATAAAGTTGGTAGGAGAAAAAGCTAAACCTCTTGTTGCTGTTATTGACGGTGCTACATTGGCATTGATGAAATTGGTAAGTATTATAATGTATTATGCTCCTATAGGTTTGGGTGCTTATTTTGCCAATTTAGTAGGTAAGTTCGGACCAGAATTGATAGGTACTTATGCCAGAGCATGTGCTGTTTATTATCCTGCTGCATTTTTGTACTTTATTATTTTCTTCCCTATATATGGTTATATTGCTGCTGGAAAATACGGTGTAAAATCTATGAAGTATTTGATAACTCCTATGATAACATCATTATCAACACAAAGCTCTATTGCTACACTTCCTATCAACTTGGAAGCATCTGAAAAAATAGGAATAAGCGAAGATGTTAGAAATATAGTTTTACCTATAGGTGCAACTGCTCATATGGATGGAACTTGTTTAAGCGGAATATTAAAAATAGCTTTTCTTTACGGAGTATTTGGAATGAATTTTACAGGTATTGAAGTTTGGCTTGGTTCTATAGTATTTGTAGTACTTGCAGGTATGGCTAATGGTGCAATACCGGGCGGAGGACTTATCAGTGAAATGTTAATAGTTTCTATATATGGTTTTCCTCCAGAGGCTTTCCCTCTAATAGCTACTATTGGCATACTAGTTGACCCTCCTGCTACTATGGTTAATTCTGTTGGTGATAATGTGGCTGGTATGTTAGTTTCAAGAATAGTTGAAGGAAAAGATTGGTTTAAACATGCTATTAAAAGCTCTAATTAAAAAATAAATATTTATTGCTATTTATTATGTGTTTACTTTTATAATATATCCTATAAAGAGTTATTAAAAAAGCGGTAAAGATTAATTAATAATCTTTGCCGCTTATTAATTATAATGGCTTAAAATTAGTCGTCGAATTTTTGTCCCATAATCTGACCGTTGCCTGTTACCATAACTTCCATCATATTATTTAATTTGATTTTATAGTTTCCCCATTCTTTTTCAGCATCTATTATAGCAGCCTGAGGATAAGCATTTTTTACAGCCTGTACAACAGCAGGAGGAAAAGCAGCATCTGGTATAGGAGCATATTCACTATCTATATTTTCCCAATCACCATTTCCTAAAAAGTCTATAGATACTCCGTTTGATAATTTAACATCAAATTTTCTTCCATCTCTTTCCACTTTCCATATCTGAACACCCGGAAATACTCTCTGTATAAATGATGTAGCATTTGCAGGTAAAGCAGAAGGCGGAACTACCCAATCATCAGCAAAAAGACTTGAAGCTGATAATACCACTAATGATAAAAATAAAATAGATAATTTTTTCATGAGTTACTCTCCTTAATTTGTTATTTATTGTTTGTAAATTATCTTTACAATTATAAGTATAGCATTTTTTAAATAATTGTCAAGTTTATTTACAATTATTTTACTATTTTTTTACATAAAATTTTATTTTTGTTATATATTTTTTATCTTTTTTATAAACTCTCTTAAATCCTTTGATAAAGGAGCTTTTACTTTCATTAATTTATCAGTAATAGGGTGATTAAACTCCAAACTATAAGCATGCAAAGCCTGTCTATGAAAAAAATCTTCAGGTATAATATTTTTTTCTATAAAATCATCAAAGACCTTAGGTCCGTATTTTCCGTATATTTTATCCCCAACCATATAAAGATTTTTTGAGTAAAGATGAACTCTAATTTGATGCATTCTTCCAGTATATAATCTCGCCATAACAACAGCATAATCACCAAAACGTTTAATCGTTTTGAATGCTGTTTTTGAATATTTTGAACCTTCTATATTTTCTTTATGTAAAGTTTGAAAACGTCTGTAATATTTATGCCCGCTTTCAAGCATATATCCTTCTACTATAAAATTATCTTCAATATTTTGAGCATTTTCCACTACAGCAATATAAGTTTTCTTTATTTTCTTTTTAGTATTTTTTCTCCTTGCAATCATAGCACAAAATTTAGATGCCGTTTCATGTCCTCTTGACATAACAACACAGCCGCTAGTTTCTCTGTCTATTCTGTTTAACATATTTATATTGCAGTTAAGCATTTGTTTTACAATAGTATGAAGCGTATTATGATAATATTTACCAGAAGGTATAACAGGAAGATTAGCAGGCTTATTTGCTATTATCAAATCTCCGTCATCATATACAATAGTTACATTTTTATCAACTTCAGGTTCTTTCATTCCTATAATATGGTACTCTATTTCATCGCCTTTATTTACAGTTCTAGTATATTTTACTTTTCTTCCGTTTAAAAGTACCAAACCTTGTCCTATTAAATCCTGCCATTTATTTCTTGAATAATAAGAAAATCTATCTCCCATATATTTATCTAACCTTATACACTCATCAATATTTTCTTCTATACGGCATTTTCTCACAACAGATTTTTGGTATATATCCTCTGTGTTTAAATGTAATTTATTTTTAGCTTTTTTCATATTATTTATTATACTTAAAAAATAATATTCTGTCAAAACATTATAAAAAGGGGCAGAAGCTAGAATTACCCCCCGCCCGCAGCAACAAACTTTAAACAAACTTTTATATTATTGTACCGCTTTTAACTATTGTATTTTTTGGAATTATTACTATACCGTCTCTTATACAGTAAAATTCACTATCCTGATGCTGTATTTTCTTTTTATTGGTAATAACAACATCATTTCCTATTCTAACATTTTTATCTATTATTACATTTTTAAGAGTGCATTTTTTACCTATACCTATTTTAGGAATATGTTTCACATTAAGTCTTTCAATATCATCATTATCTTCATAATAGTCGCTTCCCATCATAACAACTCTTTCCAAAGTAGATCCGCTTTGAACAACAGAACGTACACCTATTACGCATTCTTTAATAGTAGCATTTTCTATTCTGCATCCGTCAGCTATTATGCTTGAAGTTACATTTGCTTTTTCAACTTTTGAAGGTGATAAGTATCTGACATGTGTATATATAGGGGCATTTTCATCATAGAAATCAAATGGAGGATTTTTACTTCCAAAAGATATATTAGCCTCAAAATATGCTTTGATAGTTCCTACATCTTCCCAATATCCTTGGAATGCATAGCTGTACACTTTGTATCTTTTTATAGCTTCTGGTATTATATCTTTACCGAAATCTATCATAGATACATCAGCTAAAATCTCCTTAAGTACGCTATGTCTGAATACATAAATACCCATAGAAGCTAAATATTCTTTATTAGGGTCTTCTATATTAAACATTTTCTTTTGTTCTTCGCTTAATTTTAAAGCGTCAAGGGCTTCATCTTCTTTAGGTTTTTCATGGAAATTGGTGATTTGACCTCTTTTATTAACGAGCATAACACCAAATCCTTTAGCGTCTTCTCTTACTACTGGAACAGTACCTACTACTATATCAGCACCAGTTTCAAGCATATGCTGAAGCATAACATTATAATTCATACGGTAAACTTGGTCACCTGAAAGTATTACAACATTATTAACAAATTCATTATCAAAGTGCGAAAGATTTTTTCTAACAGCATCAGCAGTACCTTGATACCAGTCTATATTAGTATCAGTCTGTTCAGCTGCAAGTATACTTACATGACCGCCTGAGAAGTTATCAAATCTATAAGCATTATATATGTGATTGTTTAAAGAAGCACTGTTAAATTGTGTAATTACATAAATATTTCTAAATCCGCTGTTAATACAATTAGATACAGGTATGTCTATCATTCTGTATTGACCGCCTAAAGATACTGCAGGCTTAGAGCGTGCTTTTACTAATGGATAAAGTCTTGTTCCCCTTCCTCCGCCAAGTATCAAGGCAACAGTATTAAATGCTCTCATAAAAAACTCCAATATTTGTTTTATACTAAAAATTCATATATTATAAGTATAGTAAAAAAAATATAACTTTTCAAGAATTTACAATATATTAAAATGTTTTAGTGCATTATAAATACCGTCATTATCAACATCATCAGTAATGTAGTCAGCAGCTAGTTTTACTTCTTTATTGGCATTACCCATAGCTACACCTATAGCAGAATGTTCTATCATAGTAACATCGTTTCCTCCGTCTCCAAAAGCCATAGTTTCTGATATATCTATTTTATAATGTTCTATAATCTTATCTATTCCTATATGTTTTCCGCCTCCTTTGGTATTGACATCAGTAAATGCTGGATGCCATCTGCTGGATTCACAGTTTTTGAATATATTTTTCATAAGTTCTTTTTCTTTTTTTTCATCTACAAATAAATTTATCTGCAGAATATCATCTATATTTTGTTCTAAAAACTCATAATAGTTATCTACTTTAGGTATTGGGAGATTTATTGATTTTGAAACTTCTTCTACTTCTTTAGTAACATAATTAATAAATATTCCGTTATTTGTCATAATAGAGCAGGGAAACTTTTCTTTATTTTTAAGATAGTCCATTAAAGAATAAATTTCTTCCCTTGCTATAGAATGTCTGTAAATGGACTTTTCGCCTATATAGCAGTCAAAGCCATTTGCAGTTATATAGCCGTCAAATTCTAAATTATCCAAATTATTTATATGCTTTTTTATTCTTCCAGTTGCTATAAATAGTTTTATTCCTTTATCTCTTAATTGCTTAATAGCCTCTTTTGAAGAATCCGAAACTTTATGAGTATTAAAACTAACTAAAGTACCGTCTATGTCAAAAAATACTGCTTTTATCATAATAAAAAATCCTTAAAACTAATCTATTAAATTAAAATGCTTAAGTGCTTTATATACCCCTTCATCATCAACACTTTCTGTAATATAGTCAGCCGCTTCTTTTACATTATCATTAGCATTTCCCATAGCAACTCCTACAGCAGCATGTTTAATCATTCCTAAATCATTACCTCCGTCTCCGAAAGCCATAGTTTCCGATAAGTCTATTTTATAATGCTCTATAATCTTATCTATTCCTATATCTTTTCCTCCGCCTTTAGGATTAACATCGGCAAATGAAAAATGCCATCTGCTTGATATGCTGTTTTTTAGTATGTTTTCCATTAAATATTTTTCTTTATTCTCATCTACAAATATATTAAGCTGAACAATTTCTTCATAATTGTTTTTTATATAGTCATTAAAATCTATAGTATCTGGAACTTTTACATTAGCCATACCATAAAGCATATTTATAACATCATCAGCATAATTGAGAAATATATTATTAGTAGTTATAACAGTGCAGGGAAATCTGTCATTATTAAGATAGTTCATTAGAGAAAATAAATCATCTTTATTTATTGAAACCTTGTATATTTCTTTCATACTGTCATTATCTTTAATAATACAGCTGCATCCGTTAAGTAATATAAATCCGTCAAACTCTAAACCTTTTAAATTATCTATTTGAAACAAAGCCCTGCCGCTTGCTATAAAAACTTTTATGCCTTTTTCTCTAAGTTCTCTGATAGCTTTTTTAGATAATTCAGACATTTTATGCGTATTAAAACTAACTAAAGTACCGTCTATATCAAAAAATACTGCTTTTATCATCGTAATAACCCATTATATTATTTTTTTGAGAAATATTATAATACAAGAGAAAAAGTTTTTCAAATATTTTTTGGCAATAAAATATATTAAATTTATTTAACAATTATTTTTTTTGATTATTAAAATAAAATTTATTATAAAATAAAAGACCTAAAATTATTTAGGTCTTTTATAAAAAGTGACAGAATATTATTTAAGATAAACTGTTTAATACTCCCACAACAGCATTAGCAAAATCTTTAGATGAGGCAGGACCATTTGCAGTAACTATATTTCCAGATACTACAACATTTTCAGACATTATATTAGCATTGCCATGTCTTACATGCGATTCATCAGCAGATAGACAGGTAACATTAATACCTTCCAGTATTTTGGCATTTGCCATAATAACAACACCGCTTCCTATACCTGCAACTATTTTTTGATTATCTAAAAATAGCTTAGCAAGTCCTTGAGTACGCCAATCGTCCCATAAAGTAATACAGCCTATACCCCCTATAAATACAACAGCATCAAATTCAACAGCATCAACCTCACTAAAAAGTAAGTCTATATTAGTTATACCGCCTAATTTACCCTGAGCAGTACCAATAAATGTAGATGATACTTCTGTTCTATATCCTGCACTTTCAAAAACTTTCTTGCTTTCAAAATATTCTTCGTCCTGAAAATTCTGACCAGACATTACATATAAAATATTATTAGTTTTTCCCATTAATTAATTTCTCCAGTTATTAATATAATTTTTATAATCCGCAATTTTTATCGTAGTTATTTTTATTTAAAATAGCAAGTTCATATGCTTTAACATATTCTTTAGCACTTTTTTCCCAAGAGTTATCTATTTTCATTCCTCTTTGCTGCATTTGATTAAATCTGTCTCTATGATCATAATAAACACTTACAGCCCAGCCTATAGTATTATACAATGCTGATGGGTTAGAATCATAGAATTTAAAACCAGTACCTTCTCCAGTCTGTTCATTATAATTTTCAACTGTATCCTCAAGACCTCCAGTAGCATGTACAATAGGTAAAGTACCATATCTTAAAGAATACATCTGATTAAGTCCGCAAGGCTCAAATAAAGAAGGCATTACAAACAGATCACAGCCTGCTTCTATTAAGTGTGATAATTCATTACTGTATCCTATATAAGATCCAACTCTGCCCGGATATCTTTTAGGTAAATCACCGAAGAAACCTTCTAATCCCTTGTCTCCAGTACCTAGTATGCAGAACTGAACTTTCATATTATTAATTAATGGATCTATTATAGAAGCTATAAAGTGATATCCTTTTTGATCAACAAATCTTCCAATAGCCCCTATTAATACAACATCATCATCTTCCTCAAGAAGGAATCTTTTTTGAAGTTCTTTCTTGCATATTTTCTTACCTTCCATTTTATCAGCAGAATAATTAGCAGGTATAAATCTGTCTTTTTCAGGCGACCAAACATCTTCATCAATACCATTAAGTATTCCAAAGAAACTTGTAGTTTTATTCTGTAAATAAGGAGCCATACCATGACCGCCATAAGGAGAAGAAATTTCTTTAGCATAAGTAGGGCTTACTGTTGTAACTACATCTGCAAAGAATATACCGCCTTTAAGGAAATTGATATTGCCATGATCTTCAAAAGTGTCCGGACTGAAATTGTTCCAGCCTAAACCTAAATAGTCGTAAGTTGTATTTGCACTGTATATACCTTGATAATTTGCATTATGTATTGTAAGAAGACTTGCTGCATGTCCTACTGGATCATTCCAGTGCCAAGTTTTTATATAAGCTGGAATTGCTGCAGTCTGCCAGTCATTAGCATGTACAACATCTACATTAAGCTGCAAATCTTTGCATAACTGTAAAGCTGCTCTTGAGAAAAATCCGAATCTCCAAGCATTATCTTGATAATCATTAAAAGAAGCATCATGATAAAGTCCTTCTCTGCTGAAGAAACTATGATGTTCTATAAAATAAAAATCTATTCCATCTTTTACTGTTTTAAACACAGAGCACCATTCCTCTCCGTTACCCATCCATACTCCCATAGTAGGAAGGACATTTTCTAGGTAGCAGTCCTGAAAATTAATATCTCTGTATTTCGGAAGTACTACGCATGCTTCTACACCTAATTTTTTTAGATATATAGGTAAAGAACCAACAACATCGGCAAGTCCTCCTGTTTTTATAAATGGTGCAGCTTCAGAAGATGCTATCATAACTCTCATTTTTGACATAATAAACTCCTAAACTTTGGAATATATTTTAAATATATAACTTTATTTAAAAACTTCAAGTAAAATTATTATTGTTAGAGTGTTATTACACTAAAAGTTTGATAAAAATAAAAGAATTCTATCAATTTATTAAAAATCAATAGAATTCTTTATCAAAAATAAATATTTATAATAAAATTATATATTAATTTCTAATATCTCTAAAACTTTATCTCCTGCAGGCACTTTTATAGTAACTACATCGCCAACTTTTTTTGCTAATAGCCCTTTAGCAATCGGAGTTACTATAGTTATTTCATTTTTGCTCATATCTGCTTCTAATTCGCCTACTATTCTGTATTCAAAAACAGCATTTCTGTTTTTATCTTTTACCTTTACTTTTTTGCCGAAAGTTACAGTATTTTTATCTAAAGAAGAAGGGTCTATTATTTCGCAGCCTGCTAAATCCCCTTCGAGCTTTGATATCTGAGCATTTAATAATCCTTGTCTTTCTTTTGCAGCATGATATTCAGCATTTTCCTTTAAATCGCCTTTTTCTCTTGCTTCTGCAATAATAGCTGGTAAAGTTTCAAACTCTGCTTTAAGTTCAGCTAGTTTTGCCTTTACTTTGTCATATCCTTCTTTTGTTATTGGTTTTGCCATAATTTAATATCCTTAAATATTATAATAATTTTGATATTATAAACTATTTTTAAATATTTACAAATAAAAAGATTAAGGATTAATTGTTTAAGAGATATAGATATTGTAGTTTTATTGCTGCAATATTTTTTATTCTTTTCAGCAATTGTTATATTCTTTAGTATAAAGCTTAAGAATTAAATCAATGATTTTCTGATTATTAAAAAATATTTCCAGTGGTTTTATATTTGTTATAACAATTATAAAAAGTATATCTAGCTGTAGAATATTTTTTTAGAAATATTTTAATATTTTTAGTTTTTAATGCTTACTGAACTATAAATAATTTAAATTTTGAAAGTATACTTTTATTTGTTTTATGTGCAAAAATATTATAACAAAAATACTGCTTTTTTATATATAAAAATGTATAAAAATTTACACTCCTAAACATCTATACTTTAAAAAATTAAAGAATACTTAAATGCAGTATGTATGGCTCCTATACAAATATTTTTTATTTTGTAAGAAATTTTATTATCTCTTCATTTTTTCCATATTCTCTAGCATAATACAATGCATCATAATTACCTCTTTTTATACTTTTATCAGCACCAGCATCTAAAAGCATTTTTGTCATTTCTAAATTTCCGCTACGGCAAGCCCACATCAATGCTGTCATACCATACTTATTTTGAACATTAACATCAGCATTATTTTTAAGAAGCACTTTTACAGCATTAATATTATTATAATCAGCTGCTTCTATCAATGCGGTTTTTTCATCATAATTTTTATAATTTACATTTGCACCATTATCAATAAGCTTTTGTAAAAAAACTTCATTAGTAGAATAGTGTGCAGCAGTTATTAATGGAACATCATAACTAAGCAAAGTTTCTTTATTAAGATTACAAACTTTCAAACTTTTATCCAAAGAATCAGAACCATTTTGAAGTAAAATATCTGCTATATCCTCATGTCCATACATATAAGCATAGAGCAAAGCATTTGCATTATAAATATTTCTTTTATTTATATCGGCTTTATTTTCAATTAATATTTTTACCGTTTCTTTATAGCCTTTCATAGCAGCATACATTAAAGGTGTTTCTTCATTTCCATAATCTCCATCATAAGCTATATTAACATCTGCTTTATTTTTTATTAAGAGTTTTACCATTTCAATATTTTCTTTATTCTCACCGCCTTTGTTTAAAGAAGAAAATAATGCTGTCCTTCCTCTAAATCCCTGATAATCAATATCAGCACCATAACTTAAAAGTAGTTTAACCATTTCCATATTTTTATTATCAACTGCAAGTATTAATACACTATCCGTAAGATATACCGCAGCATTAACATCTGCTTTATATTTCAAAAGAAGTTCAGCCATTTCTATATTATTATCCATAACTGCAAGTGATAGTAATGTAAAACCTTCATAATTGCGATTATTTACATAATCATTATATTTTTTAAGAATATTTTCAGCTTCTTTAACGTTACCTTCATTAACATAATCTATTAATTTTTCAGAAACTTTGCTTTTATTATTATCTTCATTTTGACTGTATAAGCACAGACTAAATAAAAACATACTAAATAATATAATAAACTTTTTCATATAGCCCCCATATGTATTATGGTTTTGTATAATAAATTAAAATGATTAAAATTTCAATATATTAATAAAAAAGTGCATACATATATAATGCATACACTTTTATTTAAAATAAATAACTTCAAAATTTTTATTTTTTTTCTATAATTTTTTTATTTCTTCCATAGTTTATAAAAAACTTGTTCACTAACAATATCTATCAAGTGAACTTGATAGATGTTCACAAGTTTTTTATTTCTTCCATAGTTTATAAAAAACTTGTTCACTAACAATATCTATCAAGTGAACTTGATAGATGTTCACAAGTTTTTTATTTCTTCTACACCCAATCCTGTTAATTCGCTTATGAGATTAATATCCATATTTTTATTTTTCATATTTTTAGCAGTTAATATTTGATTTTCTCTAATACCTTCTTTCCTTCCTTCTTCTCTCTCATATTCAAGCATAACTGCTTGTCCGTAGAGAAAAGTATCCCTTTCATTATAGGCTGACATTTCTTTTTCATCGGCTACAAATCTTTTATATTTATCTATAACCTTGCTCATAATTTTATTTCCTCCTATAAGTTTATTAATATCTTTTTCTAAATCTTTAGTCGTAAAAAAATCAATCCAAGACAAAAGTTTATTTTTATTATAATCATATGTATTTATGCTTTTTAATATATCTGCAAACCTTTTTATTTCTATAAAATGTACTTGAACCATATCTAATTTTATAGTAGGATTATTTATTTCAGCAAAGGTAAAACATTTATGTTCTTTTTTTATATCATTTTCAGTTCCTATATTCAAATTAAAATTTATAAAACTAATACTTATCATCTGGCTAACATTAATATAAGCATCATTTTCTCTTAATTCCGACACAATATTTTTTGCTATGTAATAGAATATTCTTTTTACAAAATTATTATTTCCTATTAACTGTATTTCAATAATTATTTTTTTACCATCTTTAGTTTTTGCTTTAACGTCAAGTATTGATTCTTTTAAATTTTCATTTTCAGGTAAATTGTAAGGATTGATAATTTCGAGATTGCATACAGACCCAAAACCAGCATCATTTAAAACAGAATTCACAATATTTTCTAATATATCCTCATCCCCTTCAGTACCAATTAAATATCGTACAAATAAATCATTAAGTCTGTTAATTTCTTTCATAATATTATTATACAAAAAATCATTATAAAAGTAAAGTTTTATAGAATTTGTATATTTTTTATAAAAATTTAATTATTATAGGGGCTATAAAAGAAAAAATAAATGAGTAAATACCATAAATATAAATAAAGCTGTATATTTTATTATTTCCAATAACAGCATCATTTATATTGATATTGTTCTTTAATATTTTTACTATGGACTTTGTATTTTGTATTGTTATATATACTAAATTAACAGCTATTATTATATTAAGAACTGTTATAGAAATTTCATTTATTTTATTTTCTGAAATAGTTACTCTGTAAATACTTGCACTTAATACTAATATATTAAATAACAATGCTAGTATAGGAAATATTATATACATTGCTTTTGTTATTATTCCAGCTTTATAGTCAGCTCTTATAAAGTATAAAGTAAAAACAGATAAAATTAATAATGCATTATAAATTATAAAAGACTTGGTATTGTAAAAAGGTCTTATTGGTTCATATAGTAATGCAAAAAATAAAGCAAATATTAAAAATGAATATAAAAATAATAATGCTCTTGAAATATATATTGACAAAACAGTTTTGAATCTCTTTTGCACAAAGAAAAATATAAAAGGTATTAGAGAAAAAACAAATACAATAGACATAAAAATAAGTTTTTCAATTAATGGTTCTAAATCAGATAATATATCAGCTCTAAAAATAAATTTATCATATAAAAAAACAAAAAATACCCAAAATACAAATGCAATAATTGCAGCTATTATAGAAAAGAAAATTATATCTCCTAGCTTAGTAAAACTATTATATGTATTATTATGAAAATTGTTATCAGCTAAAAGTATTATAATAAAAAACATTATATAAAATAATATACTTTTATTAATCATAATATTAGACATAAAAAATTCAAGCATATTAGGTATTTCATCTTTTAATGGTGCTGAAGTAAATATGCTAAGCAAAAATACAAGTAGAAATGATAAAAATGTAATTAGTATTGTCTTTTTATTAACATTTTCAAAATTACTGTTTATACTAAATAAAAATGAATAGCAGAAAAAGTAAAACACTTGAAAATAAAAACTATTAAAAATCATATTGTAAATTAATTTTTCAGCATCGTATGTAGTATCAGCGAATAAAATATATACATTCGCAGGAATAGAAGAAATTATCATTAATATAAATACTAATAGAAAATATAATATTTTTTTACTGCTTGAATTCATTAACTTATTTTCAGACATTTTTATAACCCCTTATAGGTATTTTGAATATAGATTATAACTTAATAATTATAAATTGTAAAGTATATGAACAATATAGTAATTTTATTGATAATTAAATAATAAATAATGTATTATGATTTCATATTTGATTTAATTATTTATATATGTTATAATGTAGAGAAATTTTATAATAAGGGTTTAAAAAATGAAACTTCACAGTTTAACATTTAAAATACCGCTTATTATGGGACTTTCTATTACATTATCAATATTTGTAATAACTGTTATAATGTTTTTAATATCATTGAAGTCCGTTGATATAGCGGCTCAAAATGGATTTGAAACTACAGCCATTGCTTATGAAAGCACGGCTAATCTATGGATAGAACAACAACAATCGATAGTAGATGCTTTTTCTACAAATGAGAGTATAGTCAATTACTTATTAAACAGAACAGAGGAAAATATTTCATCTGCAGAAAATAGTTTGACTGCTTTCAAAAATTATAGAAAATCTTCTCTTCATTTTGTAATTTTAGATACGGAAGGTAATATTTTACTTGATTCTGAAGGCGGAAATTTGATACGTATTAATCAAGGCGTAGATCCTGACTTTAATCTTTATAAAAATAATGTAAAAGATGAAAAAATGTGGATTTCAAAGTCATCTGTAACAGGAAAGCCTGTATTTAAAATGTATTCGGATATAAATGCCCCTGTATAAATGCCCCTGATGGAACGAAAATAGGTGTATTGTCTTATCATATTGACTGGGAAGATTTTATACGTCATTCTATATCTAATTATAAATTTGGCGATACAGGCAGTATTATGATAATTGATGAAGATAAAAATATAGTTGCCCATAAAGATGAGAGTAAAGTATTTACAAATATGAAAGATTCTGAAGTTTTAAAAGATATCACAGAATTAAAGACTGGAATTAAGCATTTCAAAGGCGATGACGGAAAACTTTATATGCTTTATTTTAATACTATAATTTATCCTCATTGGTATATAATTGTAACTATAGCAGAAAGTGAGCTTTATAATCCTGTAAAATTTATGCTTATATTACCTATAATAGTAGGGGCAATTTTAACTGTATTATCTATTATAATAATTTGGTGTTTTTCTAAACATGTAATATCTCCTATAAATGAAGCAGTTAAAGAGGCAGAAAATATTGCAAACGGAGATTTAACAGCTGTTATATCAGAAAAGTATTTAAATAGAAAAGATGAAATAGGCGAGATATTGAATAGTTTTAATAAGATGAAAAGAGTAATAAAAGATATTATTAAGGTTGTAAACTCAAATATATCTCAAACTAAAAGAACAGCTTATAGTTTATATTATTCTAATAAGGATTTATCCGACAGAACAGTATCTCAGGCAGCAGATATAAATCAGACAAGTATTTTTATGAAAAATATTTCTTCAGCTATAGAGGAATCTACCACTAATATAAGGTCTATAAGTGATAGTATGATTGATGCCAGAAATGATATATCGGATGCAGGCTCTATAATAGATGATACGGCAAGAAATACATCTTTGGTTTTTGAATCCAGTAAAAAAATCGGAGATATTATAAAAATAATAGAAGACATAGCCTTTCAAACAAATATACTGGCTTTAAATGCTTCAGTGGAGGCGGCACGTGCAGGAGATCATGCAAGAGGCTTTGCAGTCGTAGCTAGTGAAGTTAGAAATTTGGCACAAAGTACTTCAGAATCTGCTAAAAATATTACTGTTTTAATAGAAGACAGCAATGATAAAATAAAAAAAGCTACAGAGTCGGCTAATATGTCTCAAAAGCTATTTGCTAATATAGAGAAAAAAATTGATAATACTACTACAATTATGGAGAATATGGTTGATACTATGCATAAGCAGGAAGAAGATGTACGTAAGATTAATACTTCTATGCTTAATATAGATTCTAAAACCAAAGAAAATTCTAATCTTGTTGATATTATGAAAACTTCCTCTTCTGAATTAGAAAAACAGACTAATGATTTCTTTAGTGCTATGAGTTTCTTTAAAACTGGAGTTCATCGTTTGGAATGGATGGATAATTATAATACTAATAATTCTCATATAGATGAACAGCATATGAACCTTATCAATTTTATCAATGATATATATTCAGCTATATATGAAGATGATTTGGATAGGGTAAAAAATATTTTTAATATGACTTTGGATTATACTAAATATCATTTTTCTGATGAAGAGAAATTTCAGAAAGAAAATGCCGATAAATATAAAAAAATAAAAGAACATTTTGAACAGCATAGAAATTTTGAGGCTTTAGTCGGCCGAAAAATTGAAGAATTAAATGCTTCTAATGATTGGAAAAAAACAGCGTCTGATATGGCTGATATTTTGAGTAAATGGCTTATTCAGCATATTGGAGTATGGGATAAAGAATTTGTAAAAATTGCTGGCATATACGACCATTAAAGTATTTTTTTCTATAAAAACTTATAAAATTGAAAAAATATTACCGATATGTTGTAAAAAATTCTTATATTTTAATAGATAATTGAGAATATATTATTGATAATAGTTACTTATAAGGTTTTCTTCTGTATTGAAATTATTTCTTATAGGTGTTATTATTTAATAAACAATATATGAATGGGGATAAAATTATGAAAATATATAGTTTAAGATTTAAAATACCCGTACTATTTATAACAGCTATAGTTTTGTCAATGTTTTTGAGTATAGGTACTGTATTATTTTTAAGTACAAAAGTTATAGATAATACCATTGAAAGCGGGTTTGAATCTACATCTATTTCTTATAAGAATCTTATAAATTTATGGTTAGATGACAATAATAGTTCTATGGCGAACTTTGTTACTACTGAAGCACTGATAAGTTTCCTTCAGAATCAAGAAGACCCAAATTTGAGACTTAGAGCAGAAGATGCTTTAAAATATTTTAAAAGTTCCAGAAGTTCATTTATTAATTTTATTTTATTAGATTTGAATGGAAGAGCTATAATAGACTCTGAAAATGGGATATTAAATAATGTTTCTATGAATGTAAATGATGAAGGTTGGAAAAAGTTTGTATCTGGAGGATATAATTCAGGCGGAGAGACAACTATTACTAAATCTGTAGCTACTGGTAATCCTACTTATAGAATATGGAGAGGTATTAAAGATAATACTGGAAGGGTAGTAGGAATATTAGCTGGAAATGTTGATTGGGGTGATTTGATTGACAGATACATTCTAAATGCCAGAATAGGTGAAAGCGGAAGAATATCTATTATAGACAGCAATAAAATGATATTGGCTCATCAGGATAAAAATAGAATATTAACTGTTGAAAATAATGCTCCTCATTATGATGAAGTTATAAAAAATGGTAATGGAATGCTTCATTATAAAGATGCTGCTAAACAGGGATATTTAATGTCTTATTATAATATAGATAATACAAATTGGTATATTATTATAAGTATATTAGAAAGCGAATTATATGCTTCATTGGGTAAAACAGTATTATTTGCTATATTATTCTCGCTTATTATAATTATAATTGTTGCTGTAATAATAACAGGATTTACAAGAAGATTAACTTCACCTTTAAAGGAAGCATTGAGACTTGCTAATTTAATTTCTACAGGTGATTTAACTTTTGATATCAGAGAAAAATATCTTGCAAGAAAAGATGAAATAGGCGAACTTATAATGAGTTTTGACCATATGAAGACATCTATAAAAAATATAATTAATATTGCTAATTCTAATGTAGCTTTAACAAAAAGAACTGCATATTCACTTTCTTATTCCAATAAAGACTTGGCTTCAAGAACATTAAGTCAGGCAGCTGATTTGGAAAAAACTGCGGAAGCTACAGAAGAGATTTCAAGTACAATAAAGAAAACTGCTGAAAATGCTGCTATAATTAATGATATGATGATAAATGCTAGAAATGCAGTTGAAGAAGCTGGAAGTATTATTGCTGAAACAGCTCAGAATACTAGTCAGGCTTTTGAATACAGTCAGAAAATTAGCGGTTTAGTTAAATTCATTGAAGATATTGCTTTTCAAACTAATATATTAGCTCTTAATGCTTCAGTAGAGGCTGCTAGGGCTGGAGATCAGGGAAGAGGTTTTGCTGTTGTTGCTTCTGAAGTTAGAAACCTAGCTCAAACTACTCAAAGTTCTGTTAATAATATTACTTCTTTCATTGGCGAAAGTAATGAAAAAGTTAAAAAGGCAACGGATTCTGCTAATATGTCAAGAACTTTATTTGAGGATATTGAAAGCAAGATAGAAGAAACTACTAAAGTTATTGCTGATATGGCTAATACTACTAAAGAGCAGTTAATAGGTATAGATAGTATTAATAATGCTATGTCAAATATGGATGCTCAAACTCAGGGAAATAGCTCATTAGTATCATCTATGAATGAATCTTCCAAAGAACTTGAACAGCAAATGGAAGAATTAGCAGATGCTATGAGTTTCTTTAAAGTGGGGGCAAGACAATTAGAATGGCTGGATCAGTATTATACACATAATAAAACTATAGACAGTCAGCATGTTCAGATTATTGAATATGCCAACAAAGTTCATTCAGCTTTATATAATGGTGTGAAAGCAGATGTTGATGAAGCATTTAAAGGTGCTATTAATTATACTAAATACCATTTTTCAGAAGAACAGAAAATACAGGTGGCAAATAAAGATAAATACCATAAAATTAAAGAACATTTTGAAGAGCATAGAAGATTTGAAAAAGCTATTGATGATCAGTATAAAGCATTCAAATCCAGCAGCGATTGGAAGAAAGTTGCAACTGATTTTTCAGAGCTTTTAGCAAAACTATTGATAGAACATATAGGTGTATGGGATAAAGAGTTTGTAAGAATCGCTGGAATAAAAGATTCTTAAAAATTATTTCCAATTAGAACCAAAAGGGGAGCTTTCTATAAGTCTGTTATAGAACAGCTCTCTTATTTTATTTAAAAACTTTTTTGTTTCATCGCTTGAATAATCGGCATAAGTCCAAGGAAGTTCTGTATATCCTTTTTTCTTTTTATAGATAAGTGTTAAATCTGCAAATACTCCGTCTTTTAAATATATTCTATGCGTGAAGTTTTTATTTGTAACTAAAATAAAGTTTTCTAATGTTAATATGGCAGGGTCTATATTTATTTTACGGTTATTTTTATCATCAGCATATTCTTTTTCTATATTGTCAGTAATCCTCTTTACATCGCTTATATAATCTCTCTCTATCATATTTTTAAATACTATAAATCTTTTATTTAGAGAATCTCCCATTTCTTCTTTATAGTAAATAGAATGAGAAAATAAATACTCATCACTTATAACTTCTACATCGCCAAAATTATTTATAAGTTTTTCTAATGCTGAATTATATATATTAATATCATTATACATTAATGCTGTAATAAGAACAGCTTTTGATTGTTTTAATACTTTACTCATACAATTATATTACATTATTTTTATTTATATTTCTATAATTTATAATAAAAAATTGAATATCATTTTTACTTGATATAAAAAAGATTAATATTTATAATAAAAGAAATAAATATAAAAATAAAAGGAGTAAATACTATGGCTACACCTCATATAGGAGCAAATAAAGGCGATATTGCAGAAACTATACTTTTACCTGGAGATCCTTTAAGGGCAAAATTTATAGCTGAAAATTTTTTGGAAAACCCTGTTCAGTATAATTCTATAAGAAATATGTTTGGTTTTACTGGAACTTATAAAGGAAAAAAAGTTTCTGTTCAGGGTACAGGTATGGGAATGCCGTCCTGCAGTATATATTCTTATGAGCTTATTCATTTTTACGGCTGTAAGAACTTAATACGTATTGGTACAGCAGGTGCTTTATCTGATAAACTTCATATAGGCGATTTGGTTATAGGAATGGGGGCTTGTACTGATTCTAATTATGCATCCCAGTATGAACTTCCGGGAACTTTTGCTCCTATAGCTAGTTATGAGCTTTTAAAGAATGCTGTAAAAAAAGCTGATGATATGAAGATAAATTATCATGTAGGAAATATAGTTTCATCTGATGTATTTTATGGAGCTAATAATGCAACTCCAAAATGGGCTAAAATGGGAGTATTGGCTGTTGAAATGGAGGCCGCTGCTTTATATATGAATGCTGCTTATGCTGGAGTTAATGCTCTTTGCATGGTTACTATTTCTGATTCTCTTGTTACAGGCGAGGCAACAACTGCTGAGCAGAGAGAGAAAACTTTTACCAATATGATGGAAGTTGCATTATCTTTGGCATAATATTAAATAATAAGCATTTATATTTTTTGAGTATTCTCTCTTAAAAATTTTTAGTCTATATCATAGAGTATATATCTAAATAAATATAGTTTGTAAAACTTTATCTATTTATGTAATTATAACTTATAGATAGTATAAAGTATTATTGAGTATTAATAAAATAAGTTAAAAATGTATTATAATAACTATATTTTAGTTAAAAAATATAGTCCTTTTGCTTACTGCCTACGGCACGGACAGGCGTCACAAAAGAAGTGGGGGTTACCGAAAGTACGCAGATCGGGTACGACTGTGTACTTCGCAGGGCAAAGCCCCGCAAATATTTTAAATTAAAAAAATTAATTTTGACAAATTGTAATTGTTTAGGTATATACTAAAAATTTTTGAGTTTGTCAATTTTTTTATTGCAACTTTTTCCCGACGCAAAAAGTTGCAAAAAGTGCAAATCTAAAAATAATACTAAATAGTACTAATTATATATTACATGTAGAATAAATTATTAAATTTAGCCTGAAATATAGCCTTTCGCTGGACTTCGTCGGCACGACTGTGTGTTTTGCAGGGTTAGTCCATGTAATTATAAATAAAATAGTTTTAAAACAAGTCTAATATTAATATCAGAATAAAATTTATTTAACATCAATAATTTTATTATTAAATATATTGAAAAAGGACTAGGAATTGATATAATTAATCAAAGTATAAATAGCGTTCATATATTTAAAAATATAATTTTCTTTTTTAGAAGATATATTTATTGTTTATAATTAATAAAATTAAGTTATGGAATAAAAAATGAATACTACACCAAATTCAAACAGAACACATATTGCAATATTCGGAAAAAGAAATGCAGGAAAATCTAGTATTATAAATGCAATTGCAAATCAGGATGTGGCAATAGTTTCGGATACTGCTGGAACTACTACAGACCCTGTTAAAAAAGCTATAGAGATAAATGGAATAGGAGCATGTGCTGTAGTTGATACGGCTGGCTTTGATGATGAAGGGGAGCTTGGAGCTTTAAGAATACATAAAACTAGAAAAATTATGGAATCTGCTGATATTGCTCTGCTTGCATTTGATGCTTCTTTTGTTAATAATGATTATTTGCTTGAATTAAAATGGAAAAATGAGCTTGTTGGTTTAGAGATACCTGTTATAGCTGTATTAAACAAAATAGATTTAAATGATAAGTATAAAAATATGGAGCAGAATATAAGAGAAATGTTCGATTTAGATGTTATTTCGATTAGTGCAAAAAATGGACTTAATATTGATAAGTTAATAGAAGCTATAAAATCAGCCATTCCAAAAATAGAAGAAATTAGTATAACAGGACATATAATTAAAGAAGATGATATAGTGATGCTTGTTATGCCTCAGGATATTCAGGCACCAAAGGGACGTCTTATACTTCCTCAGGTTCAGACTATAAGAGATATTTTAGACAATAAGGCTGTGATTATGGCTTCTACTTTTGATAAGTTTGAAAAAGCTCTTAAGGCATTAAGCAAGCCTCCGAAAGTTATAATAACAGATTCTCAAGTATTTAAAGAAGTGGAAAAATTAAAACCAGAAGAAAGTCTTTTAACTTCATTTTCTGTACTTTTTGCAAGATATAAAGGAAATGAAGAGGTATATAAAAGAGGTGCTGATTTTATAGATAAACTCACAAAAGAAAGCAAATTATTAATTGCAGAAAGCTGTACTCATGTTCCTTTGGAGGGTGATATTGGAAGAGTAAAAATACCTAATCTTTTAAAAAAGAAATTCGGTTTTGACTTTGATATTGACTATGCAGTAGGAAATGATTTTCCAGATGATTTATCTAAATATGATTTGGTAATACACTGCGGAGGGTGTATGGGTACTAGAAAGCATATTTTAAATAGAATAAGAATATGCGAAGAGCAGAATGTTCCTATAACTAATTATGGTATGACTATAGCTAAAATTAATGGTGTTAAATATATATAGATTATATAAAGGAATACAAAATTGATTGATATAAATAAAGCTAAAGAAATTATTAACAAAATAGATAAAGAAGAGAGCATATATTATGATGATGCTTTAGTGTTATTATCGTCTTTTGAGTATGATAATAATATTAATAAAAAACAATTAACTCAAGAGGAAGAAGATAATATAAAAGATCTAAAAGAATATCTTAGATTAAAGGCTAGGGAAAAGGCTGATAAAATATTCGGAAAATACGTTTTTATGAGAGGTCTTATAGAGTTTACCAATTACTGCAAAAATGACTGTATATACTGCGGAATAAGAAAGAGCAATAGAAATGCTGAACGCTACAGATTGAACAAAGAAGATATTTTATACTGCTGCGAACTTGGTTATGAAATAGGATTTAGAACCTTTGTTTTGCAGGGCGGAGAAGATCCTTATTATAATATAAATATAATGTCTGATATAGTGGAATCTATTAAAAATAAATTTCCAGACTGTGCTTTAACATTATCAATAGGAGAGAAAGAAGAAGAGTATTATAAAATATTAAAAGAAAAAGGTGCTGACAGATTTTTATTAAGGCATGAAACATCTGATAATATTCACTATTCAAAACTTCATCCATCTGATATGAGTTTAGAAAATAGAAAAGAATGTTTAAGGAATTTAAAAAAATTAGGTTTTCAGACAGGAACAGGGATAATGGTTGGAAGCCCGTATCAAACTTTAGAAAATATTGCTGATGATTTGGTATTTATGCAGGAAATTAAACCTGAGATGATAGGTATAGGACCATTTTTGCCACATAAAGATACTCCTTTTGCTGATGAGAAAAAAGGGGAGTTGGAACTTACTTTAATACTAATAAGTATACTTCGCTTAATTTTTCCTTTGGCATTGATACCCGCTACTACAGCACTAGGCACTATAAAAGAAGGCGGCAGAGAGCTTGGAATACTTCATGGTTCTAATGTTGTTATGCCGAATTTGTCTCCTATGGACGTTAGAAAAAAATATTTATTGTATAATGATAAAATAGCTACTGGAACTGAATCTGCCGAAGGAGTTGAAAGTTTAAAAAATAATATGAAAAATATCGGATATATTCTCACTGGAATGAGAGGAGATTATGATATAAACAGAGGTCAAAAATAAAATTTATGCTAGCTGCATATATTTTGTCCATTAATTCTTTAAAATATAGCATGTGTATCATAATTAAATAAAAATATATGTTTTTATAAAAATGATTTTATTTTAATTTTATATAATTATCAAAGGATATTTATCAAAACTTAAAGCATCAAAAAACATGAAAGGATTTTTTTAAGATTAGAAGTATCCCAATTATTTAAATCTTCATCAAAAAACAAAGCATTTTTGAACATATAAGTCATATCGGCAACATTAGGCACATTCCAATTTTTTATGCCGTCAAAATTTTTCCTTCTGCTGTCTTTAAACAGAAAGCTCATATCAGTTATTAAACTTGTATCAATGTATCCAAGATATATATTATCATCATCTGTTAATTTTTTTAGCTCTTCTTTATTTTTAGGCTTATGTTGTACTGTCTTCATTAGTATAAATGCTCCAAGTATTATCCGGAAGCTGATAATAACTATTTTCTATAAGTTTTTGTACATTTCTTCTATATAGAGCAGTTTCTACTTCTTTAATATTTGCCATAGTAAGTTTTGGGTCTGAAAGTATTAAATATTCCGCTATGGTTCTTCTGTCGGTGTTTTCTTTTTCCATTATCTCTTTTATATATTTTACTCTCTCTTCACTGTATACAGTTTTTGGTTTAGAAACATCAAAGGCTATATAAGATAAATATCCTCCGTTATTTTCTCCTATATAATAATTAGTTTTATAGAGATTTATTTCATCTTGATTAAACATACTTCTTATAAGAGCTTCTTTATATTCTATTGCAAGTTCATCGGAAACATTTGTACTTACCATAATAAGATTCAAGTCCTCATCGCTTGAAAGAGTAGATATTTGATAAGCACTCTCATCTATCTGTCTGTATCTTCCCAAAACCTGAGCCTCTATCAAGGTTTTACCTCCAAGTACACGCATCTCTGGCTCCTGAACTAATATAAGTTTAGAACAGCTTGTAAAAACCATCACAACAAAAGAAATAAATATTATACTATAAACTCTCATCTTCTCTACTCCCTATAAATTAATTACCTTCTAAATATGATATTACATCAGAAAACGGCATAGGCTCAAGACCGAATTTATTACCCTCAAATGCTATTAACTGCTGCTTCTGCTGACTTTCTTTATCTAAATTTTGATCTCTGAAATAGAATGTAGTAAATACCTTGTTGGCAGATATACTAAACTCTACTGAATTAGGATCATACCCGAACTGAACTATATTTTCTACAGTAGATATACCGGGGTTCATAGGACGTATCATCTCTATTAAGAATTTAGAAAACTCTGTAGACATCTTACTTATACCCACAAAAAATGTAGTAGGTCTTATATTATTTAAAGGACTTACTCCTACTCCTGCAATGTCAGCTGTAAGATTAACAAGCAGCTTTTCATCATTAATTTTTTCTCTGTTTTCAGGAGCAAGCAAATATTTGAAGTTTATATCGCTTGCCAAAACACGCATATCATATTTAATACTGCTTGTATTAAAACTTCCCAAATCTACATTAAGCCAAGGCAAATGTATAGCACCTCTTCTAGGGGCTGTATTATTAGATATAGAAGCTAAAAATAAATTATCATCAAATTTTTCTCCGCCTATATAAAGAGAAGATTTTAGATCCTGAATAGTAAGTCCATGACCTTGTATCTTAACAAATGAAGAAAAATCTCTTATTCTTATACTGTCATCTACAAAAGGAGGAATTTTTAAATATACTCTTAACTGCTCAAAAAATAAATTTGGTACCTGAGTAATAAGAGGAGTATATCTTGCTGCCGTTGCTTCAGGCTTGTTTTCTGTAGGAGTCAAATCAAAGTGATAGTCTATATTAGAAGTTAATCCTTTTAATACCACAGACATTTTATCTGGAGAATCCATATTGGCAAAGAATTTATCAGTTTTGAAAATACCGTCAGCAATATTTCTTTTTAAATTACCTTTAACATTAAATAATCCTCCTATTTCTATACCGAAAGGAAGATATAAACTGTCTGTATCAAGTCCTACTTCATAATTCAAATCAGAATTTTTTATTACTGGTGTAAAATATCCGTCTGCATACACTTTTAATTTGTTAGTAGGGCTTTGTAAATTGAACTCTCTTATATCAACGTATAAATTCTCTCCGAAATTGACATCAGCATCTATTTTCATGGTAACGTCCTGAAGTTTATACTGTTTTTCTGTGGCATAAAATGTGCTGAAATTTGTAACTGTAACAAAAGTATCTTCTAATGATAAATCATAACCCAAAGCACTTGTCATTTTCAAATCATCTTCAAAAGGAAGACTATCCAATGCTTCTGCAAACTTTGTAGAAAGCCAGTTTTTCATAGAATAAGGAGCTATTCTAAATGTAGATATATTAACAAAACCTCCCTCTAATCCCATGCCTTTTAAATCAAGATTAGACCTGAAATTAAGAAAATTATCCAAATCCAAATTAAGAGCTGAAACATTTATTTTCTGTGTAAGCAAATCGGCATTCGCAAGTACATTAATTTTGGCTGTAGCAGTAGATGAAACCTCTCCAGCTAAGTTATAAGAGAAGTTATTTATAATTCCATTAACTGAAGCATTTATATCATTTATCATCTTTCCGAAAACATTAACATCTAAATTTAAAGAGCCTCTTGCTAGCCCTCCTGAAAAATTAGCTATAGGAAGAGATTTTACTATTATGTTAACATCTGTAGGATCATCAAATTTTACAGCTCCGTTTACTATAATGTCAGAATTAATATATTTAGTTGATATATTATCTATATAAAGCACAGTATCGCTTTTTTTGTTAGGATCGCTTATGGCAGAAGCAACTCCTAAAGCACCGTTTAAAGATGATAAAACTCTAAACGATATATCCGTATTATTTACTCTATACCTTTTTAATGCTGTTACTTTTTCTATAGTTGTATTATGCTCAAGTTTTATATCTTCTCTTGATATATTATCCGGATTAAATCTGAAACCTAATTTTGTTTTTGAATTAAGATTATCTACAGAAATGGTATCTCCCATAGAGAGTTTTATTTTATCCAAAGATATATTTATAGTGTTGGTTAAATCATTAATAGTGCCTATAGTTTTATCAGCATCAACATTAACCATTCCTCCTACATTTATACCCAAATTAGGAACAACCATAGGAACTAAAGTATTAACTTTATCTAAATTTATCCTAGCATACAATGTGTCTAAATTAACGCCTATATTGCTTGAAAATATTTGATTGGCTGATGCTATAACTTTTAATATTTCATCATTTAAAAGTTCTGATGAAAGATTTTCTAAATACACACTTTGAGTTTTTACATTATATCTGGCAAAAAGATGGGCAGCTGCCTGAATATCATCTCTTTTTTTGCCGTTATAAGTAAAATTAGGCTCGTCTATTTCAAAATCAAATGTTATTATTATTTCATCTTCATTATATCCTTCTTCTTTTTTAGGGTATGATACATCTAAGTTAAATAAAGGGTTATCATTAAAGAAAATACTGCTGTCATTATACGCCAAGCTATTGCTTATAAAACTTTTTAAATAAATATCTTTCAAAACTTCTGGGGCATTAACACCCATAACCTGAGACAATGAAAATCTTTTACTGTGTAAATCTAAATGAAGATTATAATTACTTAAACTTGCTATTAATCCGTTATTAGGTTTGTTGGTTAAAAATGATTTGCTGTCGGCTTTAAAAGCAAGGTTATTTATTCTGATATTTTCTATATTAGCTTTTAATTTAAGAAAATCTAATTTACTTATATCAAAAGGCTCTTTATTGGTATCTTCTTCTTTCTTTGGTTCTGAAGGCGGCAGGTCTGGAAGATTCCAATTACCGCTTTCATCTGTAAACATATATACATACAAGTTATCAATACTAAACTCTTTTATATGAAGTTTTAATAAGAACAAAGAAAACAATGAGAATTTTAATCTTAAATTATCTATTTTTATATTTTCTTCATTATTAAAATTAGATGAATTATAAAGTATAACATCGCTAAGCTCTATTTTAGGAAAAAGCAGAGCATAACTAAAATCACCTATTTCTAATTTTCTATCTGTAGAAGAATAAACTATATCCTGAATAAGATTCTTTACTCTTTCATTATTAAAATATATTCTAGCTCCTATAACACCAACAATAAGTATAATAAGAATTATTAAAGGTATATATATTTTTTTGAACTTCCTTTTTTTCTTCTTATTATCAGAATCATTTTCAGGCAAAACTTCAGATTTTTCTTTCTTCTTAAAAAATTTTTTTATCATATAAAAACCATCTTTTAAATAAAATTTTACATGTATATAAAACAAATTTACACTTATAAAGTAGTATATTATATAATATATTCTTTATCAATACCTAAATTAATTTTCATAATAATATTCACTATTATTGTATTCATTATGCTCAATATAATCATTAGTGTTTTCTTCGTTGCTGTAATAGTAATAATCAGAATTATAATCTTCAGGTCTTATTATTATAATATTGTTTGTATTATTAAAATTGCTTTCAAGACTTTCTTCAAATTGTTCTTCTGGAATATTATTTTCATAGTAATTATTACTGTAATTATAATAATCAGTTTCATAAGCATTTGTATTATTATATAGATCATCATAATATCCGTAATTATAATCGCCGCTTATCTCATTTGAAATGCTCATACTAAACTCATAATTTCTAGCCTTTGAAGAGCCTTTAATCCATTTTTCTTTAGTTAAATCTCTTTCAAATATAAGATAATATCTTCCTTGAGGCAGACTTATAATCTGTTCATCATCTGTTTGGGGCATAGAAGCTATTTTACCTAAGGTATCATTTGAAATACTTATATTAATAGCCTGAGAATCTATAAGGAAATATGAAAGTTTTACGCTTGATTTGATAGGTACGCTGAAATTATAATAATCTCTGTCATATGAATAGTCAATTGCACCTTTATAAGTTTGATTAAACTCTATAGTCTGTGCTTCTGATGGTTTATTATTAGGTTCATGCTCTGTATATTTATCGAATGGTTTGGCTATAATGCTTACTCTGTATGGTATATTTATAACGGCATTTGTAGCTGCCAATATAAAATAATATGACATATAAGGATATAGTATTAATTTATCAACTGTTTCACCGTCTCCAGTATTATTGATATCTTTCATTGTTATCCAGTTTCCTTTTTGATCATAAAGCCTTATACTAGCATCAATGGCTGGAACACCTGAAAGCTCTATAGAAATAGAATATGTATTAAACGAACTATTTGTTATCTTATATGCGTCTATCTCCATATTTTTTAAATCGCCTGTTTTTAGAGTAGGGTTAAAAGTTTGACTGTAATATCCGTCTATAGTATAAAGTCTATTGTCGCTATTAACATCTATTATTTGTGCTGCAGAAATTTTATCATTAGGCTCTTTTTCATCTGATTCTTTATAATCTCTTTTTTCTACTATCAATGTATAATCAATATTTTCTTTTACTGTTTCTTTAGGAGATACAGATATATAATATTTATTTTCTTCATTGTTTTGAGAGTAAGGCAGATATATGTCTCTCATAACCTGATAGGAATATATATTTTCATTTGTATCAGGGGAGGCATTTGTATTTTCATTAGTATAATTAATCTCTGGTTCATTTATCACTTTTATAATATTGGTATTATAATCATACAAAGTCATAATAATTGGAGAGTATGTAGAATTGGATATATAAAAATTCGCTGTTTTTGTATTATCATCTATAGTAAAATAATAGTAATCAGTATTAAGCCCTTCAAACTGCCCTATAATCCCGTCTTTATTTATTTTTTGAGCACTGTCAAAAGATTTATTATTATAAGACTTTTTTTCAAGTTTATATTTCTGAGCATTGCACGAAAAAAGAATAAATAATAATATCATAACAGCAGTAGCGTTTCTCATTATATCATACCTCATTATTAATGAACTATAGAATCATTATACATCATTATCTAATAAAAAGATACCAATATAAATAAAAATATATTAAAAAAATCATATTTGCTATTGACATTTTTCTGTATGCATGCTATTATTCTTTATACGTTTTCAAATTAATATGGGTAGGTGGCCGAGCAGTCAATGGCAGCAGACTGTAAATCTGCCGACGTGAGTCTACGGGGGTGCGAATCCCTCCCTGCCCACATTCTTTTTTACGAATACTTTTCTTAAATTAAGAGGTCTTAATTTTGGCTATAGAATTTAATAACGAATATATATCTATAGTTATGGAAGCTAATCTTTCTGCTCCTGAAGAAATTAAACAGTTCATTGAAGACTCAGAAGAAGCATGCAATATCAGAATGCCTTTAGTTGTTCTTGATATGAAAAATGTTAAAGAAATAAATAGTGCTGGAATAGCTAAAATGCTTAAATTATACAAAAGTCTTCAGTCTCTAAAAGTTAAGCTATTTATGACTAATGTAGATGAATCTATATCGCCAACTCTTAAAAGCCTTATGATATTTAGTTTAATTAAATACTTTGAAAATCCTAAAGATTTTACTCTATAAATTAAATGATATTTTTTAGTTAAAGAGTAGATAGTTAATTATACAACATATAGGACAGCATTTTTATAAATAAAATAATTTTATACTGAAATTTTAAGTTCGTAAAAAATATATTTTCAAATTGTAATTATTTGTTGGGACTAGCCTTACTTTATACCCACAAGTTATTTTATATGCTGTATGTCTCATTCTGCGTGCCTTTGGCAAGGTATACTCAAATTTAGGTTGTCTACATTTAATACGTATTTTTTAAATATAAAGTTCTAGCAGCTGCGTTTTTCATGAAGCGTATCCGAAGGATAAAAACTTTTGGCTAAGCCCGCCTGAGACCAAGTAGCATTAAGTATGGTGTGTGCGGCAAAAAAGTTGATAATTCTGTATAAAGTGCATCACTTGACAAAATAAAGTTGTTCCAGTATATACCTAAACAAATATAGCTTGCCAATTTTTAGTTATTAATAAATGCAATTATAAGTTTATAAATAGTATGAAATATTATTAGACTTGTTTCAAAACTACTTGACAAATAATTTTATGAATTTGTTATTTTATACTATATTATATAATATTAATTATTAAATAAATCATATGTTTTACATGTTGTATGATTTATCATTTTAATATATAAATATGCAGTCTTTTTGCTTCTTTGTTAATATATAAATATGCAGTCTTTTTGCTTCTTTGTGCCACACCTGCCTACGGCACGGACAGGCGTCACAAAAGAAGTGGGGTTTGGTACGGCTGTGTGCTTCGCAGCAAAGCCCCAACTATAATCAAAAAAATATTAAATTAAAAAACTATAAATATTAATAAATTGAGTTTTGAAACAAGTCTATTATGTATTAATAAAATAGGTTTAAAATGTATTATAACAACTATGTTTTGCTTAAAATGCAGTCTTTTTGGTTCTTTTGGTCACAAAAAGAACTGGGGGTGTGGCACGGCTGTGTGCCTCGCAGCAAAGCCGATACAAACAATAAAATTAAAAGCTAAAAATTGACAAATTTAAAAATTTTTAGTATATATTTTTATATTATCTTCTCTTTTTAGATTTTTTTCTTTCTTTTCTATCTCTTCTATCTTTTGAACCTCTTTTTCTATCTTTAGATGATTTATGAGATTTCTTTGAATATATTTCTTTTTTGTTTTTCTTCTTCTTTAAGAAATCTCTGCTGTCTATTATATCTCTGTCATCAAAACTATTATCAAATTCGCTTGCAGGTATAAAGTCAATGAATAATTCTTTAATATCTACTTTATAAACTACTATTCTTATTCTGTCGCCCAATGTGTACCATTTGGCATCTTTTTCGCTATATGCTGCCTGTTCATTTTCATCATATCTGTAATGCGATTTTAATACAGCATATCTTATTAAGCCTTCTATTCCTCTGTCTTCTATTTCAACGAATATACCGAAGTTTGTAATTCCGCTTATTATTCCGTTATATTCATTTCCTACTTTGTCCTTCATAAATCTTGCAGCTTTTACTTTTGCCAAACTTCTCTCACATTCAACTGCAACTCTTTCTGTTTTTGAGCACCACTGTGCAGAATTGGTATAAAACTGCTGCATAGTAGGTTTTAAATTATTTATACTTTCTAATGAAAGTTTTAAAAGTCTATGAGTAAGCAGGTCAGTATATCTTCTTATAGGTGAAGTAAAATGAGTGTAGTATTCAAAACCAAGCCCAAAATGCCCTATATTATTAACATCATATATAGCCTGTTTCATAGAACGAAGGAGTAGGGTAAGAAGTAATTTTTCGTCTGGCTTTCCCATTATAGATTGTATAAATGAATGAAAATCTAAATTACCGTCTGCATCTTTAGTTAATCTGTATCCTCTGTTAAATGCTATCCTTGTAAAAGTATCAAGCTTTTCCATGTCTGGACTGTCATGTACTCTGTAAATAGAACCTTTTATATTTTTTAATTTTTTAGCTACTTCGCAGTTGGCAATAAGCATTAATTCTTCTATTATTTTATGAGTTTCTTTTCTCTCACCAATAAAAAAGTCTTTTGGATTGCCGCCTTTATCCAATATTATCTGTGTCTCATTGAGATTAAACTCTATACTGCCGTTTTCTATTCTTTTTTGAAGAAGTATTTTTTTTACATCATCAGCATTTTTTAATAATTCTACAAGCCAATCTTCATCTTGCTCTATACCGTCCAAAACATCTTGGGCATAGTCATATGTTAATCTTCTGCTCGGCTTTATGACGCTTTTATGAAAAGTGCTTTCTTTAACATTCCCATTATTATCTATAGTTACAAAAACAGTCATAGTAAATCTGCTTACACCTTCATTTAAAGAACATATGCCGTTTGAAAGTTCATGCGGAAACATTGGATAAACTGTATCTATCAAATAAACACTGTTTCCTCTTTTTCTGGCTTCTCTATCTAAAGCACTTCCCATTACTACGAAATGACTTACATCAGCAATATGAATGCCTAATTTATATCCGTCATTTAATTTTTCTATACTTATGGCATCATCAAAATCTTTTGAATCTGCTCCGTCTATTGTTACAGTTCTTATATTTCTTAAATCTATTCTGTCAAACTCTAGTTCTACATTCTCCATACTGTCTGGTAAAAGTTTAGCCTCTTCCAAACATTTTTTTGGGAAATCAGTAGGTACATTATATGCTTTTGCTATTATCTCAGCATCTTTTTTGGCATTGTTAATATCTACTTTTATTTCTGGTTTTGGTATGCTTGTCTTTTTATTTTCTCTATCAGATTTTTTATTTTTTGCATTTCTTCTGTCTCTTTTACTTTCTGATGCCGTATTTCCTTTTTCAGATGATTTTCTTAATTCTCTTTCTAAATATACTTTTCCCTCATTTGTAAGTTTTAGCATATTAGATTTCTTCATTACCAGTCCCATTGATACAGATTTTTGAAGCATTTTTTCAAAGCGTAATTTATCTTTTTTAGTTTCTACATATTTGTTTTTATAAGCAGAAATATCTAATTCTTTTTCTTTGTTTATTCTTTTTAATAATTTTATTACTTTCATAGTTTTTTAATTTACCTGTGTTTTATACTAGACTATATTAATTAATTTTTTGATATTAGTTTCATTATAGCAGTATTATTTATAATGTCAAACATAAGATTTTTTTACATATTAACATTAATGCGGTTCTTTATTATAGAAAGCATTTATTTTTGATACCCCCATATAGTCATGGGGGTAAAAAGTTTAATTAAATGAAGGTTATAAAAATAGTATCAAAAGATACAAAGTTATTAGCTCTTATTAATATTTGTTAGTATATTCTAACATATTATAAAGTTTTGTCAATATCTAATTAATATTATTATTTATAATTTTTTCTTTTAATCCATTCATTTTTTATATTGTTGGAATTATTCATCAAGTTTTTTAAGGCTTCTCTATCTTTATTATGCAAAGCATTTTTAAAATCTTCCAAGCATTTTATGTATTTATCTAATGATTCATACAGATATTCGCTATTGTATAAAAATAATTCGCTCCACATGTTAGCATCTATTGTTCCTACTCTGGTATGGTCTGATAAACTGTTGCCTTCAAAACCAAGAGAAGCTAAAAAATGATCATGATTAACAATACCGCATGCTATTATATGCATTAGCTGACTTGTAAAAGCTATCATTTCATCATGTTTTTTAGACGTTGATATTATAACTTTTCCTGAACCTATATCATAAGCTAATTTTTCTATTATTTTTATATCATTTTCATTGGCATTGTCATTGTTTACTATAATGGCATTAGAGTTTTTAAATAGATTTTCAGATGAGTTTTGATATCCTCCTTTTTCTTTTCCAGCCATAGTATGAAGACCTACATATTTTTTATCTTTAGTATTATTAAAAATATCAGTTTTTACACCGCAAAAATCAGATAGTATCTTTTTATTATCTATTAAGTGCTTATACTTATCAATAATATCTATCGCTATAGAAGGCAAAGTGCATATCATGATAATATCTGACCATTCAATATATTCCTCTATATTGTCATAATTAGAAGCACCTTTTTCAATGTATCCGTCTTTTAAAGCAAATTCTATATTTTCTTTATTGGTATCTACTGCATATATATTGTAGTTTTCATTACTTGCCTTTAATGCCTTAATTAAAGAACCTCCCATTAATCCCATTCCAATTACTGTTATATTAGACATAAACTTTCCTTAAAATAATATTTAGTATTTTTATAACTCTTTTGCGATATCGTCAAGTGTTTCTAATGTCTTATCTTTATCTTTTATAATAAATTTTCGACCTTGTTCAGTTAGTTCAGTATATTTTCCTAGCTTTAATATTATCTCTTTTATGTTTTTAAACTTTGTATGTTTTATAGCACTTTGTCCGCTTGCCATATTAAACTCTTTATTAATTTTTTTCATTACAGATGATAATGTTATAGCCTTATTTTCTTTATCTTCTGAAAGCACTTTTTTTAATACATATATAAAGTTTTTATCGTTTATTTCATCAGTATAATTAATTTCATTTTTATTTAAAATATTATCATTCATTTTATTTTCAAATGATTTTATAGTTTCTTCTATAGTGAAAGAAGAATTATTTGATGTTGTTTTAATTTCATTTTTATTTAAAAAATCAATAACTTCATTTATATTTTGATATCCTGCCAATTTTAGGGCACTTTCTCCTTTTTGGCAGAGCTTATCATTTATTTTATTGCATATATAAGATTTCGATATTTCTAAATTTTTATTTTTATCATAAAAATCTTTTATCTCATCTGAGAAGCATTGCCAAAACTCTTTTTCTTCTATTTTATTTTCTTTATCATTATTATAATTATTTTGTTCAATATTTTCAGGTTTATTTTCTAAATTATTAACATTGTTTTCAATTTCTTTATTTTGTTTATGTTTATTCTCATTATTTTTTTTACGTTTTTTAGTTTCCTTATTTTTTTTATTATTCTCAATTATATTTTCTCTGATTATTTCATTGTTATTATTTTCATTAACTGTCTTTTTATTCTTATTTTTATTATCTGAATTATTTTCTTTAACTGCATTATCTCTGTATTTTTCTATTTTAAATGGATCATGGCAGCATGCATTTTGAAATATTTTCTTTTCAAAATTGTCTGATGTTGTAACCATAGATACTATGCAGCCATGCCTCATTAATTTATCCATAACAATGCTGTAATCAACATCTTTTGTTACAAATACTATAATATCTATTTTTTTATATATGATAAAATCTTCAAAGGCATCTAATGATGATTTCATGTCTGCCATATTTTTTGCTTTTTTAAAAGGCACAGAATGAATGATATCAATATGCAAATCTCTTAAATGTTTTGCATATTTCTTTATGGATTTTGAATCTCCATAAGCCTTTTTTATAGAAAATACAATATCTTCATCTTTTAATTGCTCTTTGTAATAGTCTAAAATATTTTTGAGCATTGATTTAAGATTTACATGAAAATCTAAATATCTTATATTTTCTAAGTCTATATATATACCTATTTTTTTCATAATGCCATCACTATTATTTAATTATTGATTATATAGATATATTGTATAAAAAATTAATAAAAATACAATACTATTAAAGATAATTTGTGTTATTTAAACAATATGTAATTTTTATGATAGTTCATGTATTACAGCTTCTTTATAGTCTTTCATTATATCGCGTATAAATACATCTTTAGTAAATATTGCTATAGGAATATTATATTTATTGGTATATTCTCTTATAAATGATAATGCCTCTTTTGTTCTGTTATTGTCAAATGTTATAAAAGGATCATCTAATAGTATTAACCTTCCAGCTTCATGTATTTTTGTAAGTATAGAAAGACGCATAGCTATATAAACTGCATCCTTTGTAGCTGAGGATAATAATTCTACGTTTCTGCTTTCATTTTGTTTATCTTTTACCATAATTTTTGATTTGTCAAATCCAGACATTTCTATTCCGTTATCGGATAAACTTTTTCCAGTGATATGATTGTATAATACTTTAGCTTCATTAGAGAGAGAATTAAATATATCATCATTTTTTTTATTTATTTCTGAGAGCATATTTTCTAATAATTCCAAAGCCTTTTTTCTTTTATTTAAGTTTTTTATCTCTTCATTATTTTCTGCAAGCTCACTTTCAAAATTTATTATGCTGTCATGTATATTATCTGTACTGTTAAGTTCACCCTTAATATACGAAGCATTTGATATAACTTTATTCATATTTTCTTTTATAGTGTTTATTTCTCTTTCTAGTTCTTTTAATTTGTTTTCTATTGCTTTCATTTCCATTTCATTAAAGCTGTCTGGATTAATACCTTTATCATCAAGTTCTTTTAATATTCTGCTGCAGTTTGCCTCTAGTGTAGGTATATCTCTAAGTCCGAACTTTTTTGCTTCTGTGATGAGTTTAGCAAATAATTCTTCTGTATTTTTATAAACATTATCAAAATTAGTTTTTATTTCATAGTAGTTTTCTTTATTTTTTACGTTCAGCTTATTAAAAAAAATTTTTAATTCATTATTATAATTTTCCAAATTAATAATAGTTTCTTCAAGCTGTTTTTTATAATTGTTTAGTTCTTCTTCATCATTGTTTGAAAGTATAATTTCTATTCTAGCTAATTCTTTATTTAGAATATCTTTAAGAGATGATAGTTCTAAATTGTCAGTATTAATATCAAGTTCAGGAAGGGAGTCCAATATATCATTTATAAATTTTTCGTTTTTACCTTCTTTTATAAACATAAAAGGTATAGAAGGAAGAATTATTAAAAACCAATACGGATTTTTAAAATATAAACTTAAAAGTGATGATATTAAAATTACGGCAGATAAAAAAACTATCTTTGGTATTCTATTATTTTTCTCTCTTAATACGTCTATTTTTTTTACAGCCTTATCTATTCTTAATCTTATGCTTTCATAATCAGTTTTTTTCTTTTCTTCTGCAGATTTTTGAAGAGGTTCTATTTTTCCTTTAATATATGCTATATTATTTTTGCATTCATCTATTTTTCTTTCCATATCATTTATTGTTTTTGAATGATCATTTTGCAGATAGAGATTTTCTTTTATAAATTTATCTTTTTTATAAAAATCATTTATCATAGTAAGTATATTTAATGCTGCATTTTTTTCTTTTGATTTATTTTTTTCTTCTCTTAAGCTGTTTAATTTATTGTATTCATTAACTTTTTCTTTTATGATATTGTCGCTTTCTTTTAGAAGTTCGTTTAATTCTTTTAATTTATCTTTTTTATTAACTTCTGTGTTAGCTTTATTATATAGATTATCAAGCTTTTCTTTTATCTCTTCGTTTCTGTATTTTAAATTTTTTAATTGAGCAGGTATTGCTGACTGAGATTTTCCAGAGTATTCTGCTTTTACTTCGGATATTATTTTACCAACATCTATATCTGAGGCAAATAATTTCTTTTTTATTTCGCTTTCCCAATCTTTGGAATCTTTTTTGCTGTCTGACATTTCAAATATTATTTCGCTTTGTCTTATTGAATATAAATTATTATAAGACTGAGGATGCATTTTTTTTGAAGGGTCTATTTCTGGTATAATATTAATATCTATATCATCGCCGTATCTTGATTTTATTTGTTTTGCAAATGCTGAAGTTTTTTTATTTTCTGAGAATAAAAGCATAAGAGAATCAAATATTGTGGTTTTACCAGATTCATTTTCTCCGTAAAATAGGGTTAGTTTATCAGATATTTCAAAGGATTTATTTTTAAACTTTCCGAATTTATTTAAATTTAGTATCATTTTATTTTCCAGCTAATTATAATATAAGGCATTTTATCATTTTTAATACAAATTTCAAATTTATTAATTTTATAAATATAGCTTAAAATAAATAATTGACATTCTATTATTTTTTTATATTATAGAAAATATATAAAAATATAAAGTAGGAATCATATGAAAAAAATTGTATTATCATTATTATTTTTAATTGTTTCTAGTTTTGGTTTATTTGCCCAACATGGCGGAGGCGTGGCATTATTTGTGCCATTGACTGGAAGTTTTGCCTTTGCTGATGTAAGAGGTCTTGACGGAAGTAAACTAAATATATTAAAAACGAGCAGTGCTTTTGATTTCGGAGTATTAGTTCAGCCAGGATATTTTTATGATTTCGGCGGATTATTAGGTTTTGATGTTTTGGCAGATATCGGATATTACAGAAGTTCTTATAAATATATAAATACAAAAGATGCAAATGTTGTTTCATATACATTTGACAGTTTAAATACGGGAATTATGTTCAGAGTTACAGCTTTGGTATTATCATTAGGTATAGGAACTGGTGTGAAAATACCATTAGCTGCTGATATTCAGGACGCTGATTACGGAGTTAAATTAAATAGGAGTGAAATAGAAAGCTCATTTGAAACGGCAGTGATACCGTATTTGAAATTTACCATAGATTTTAAGTATAATTTAAGCAGTTTTGCAGCTATTGCAGCAGGACTTTATTTTAATTATGATTTTGCTATGAATTATAAAAACCCTAATTATTCAAAGTATAATATACATTCATTTGATTTCGGTATACAGATAGGTACTTATTTGGTAGGAACTAGATACTAATTTTTGTTTAATTAGCTTATAATATTTTAGCGGGAGCGGTGTATGCTTAAAGAACTTTTACAGCCTGAAATTGAAGATTTGATAGAAGAAAAAGACTGGGATGCATTAAGAGATATACTTCCATTATGGCAGGAAGTTGAAACAGCTAATTTAATAACTTCTTTAAAAAATGAAGATAAATATAAAGTTTTTAGCATACTTCCCAAAGATTATTATTGGGGTGTATTTCCAGAGTTAGTTCCTATAGATCAGCAAAGAATAATAGAAAACATGCAGGAAGCTGATATTAAAGAGCTTTTGGAGAATATGAATCCAGATGATAGGACATATTTTTTGGAGTCTATACCAGAGGAAATGTCTGAAAATATATTAAAGCTTCTAGGAAGTGAGGACCGTGAAATAGCTTCTTGGCTTTTGGCATATCCAGAAGGCAGTATAGGACGTTTGATGACGCCTGAATATATAAGTATTAAGCCTGATTGGACAGTGGGTGAGGCTTTTGAATATATAAGAAGCAATATAGAAGATGCTGAAACTTATACAACTATATATGTTATAGATGAAAGGCGTACATTAATAGGTTCTATTCCTCTAAGAAAATTATTTTTTACTGATAAAAATACTCTTATATCAGAAATAACAAGCAGCTGTCCTTATATATTAGTTTATGAGGAGCAGGAAAATGCTATTGAAGTGATAAAAAAGTATAATCTTCATTCTCTTGCGGTTATTGATGACAGGCATGCTATGCTTGGTATTGTTACAGTTGATGATATACTTGATATAGCTGAAGAAGAATATACTGATGATTTTCATAAAATGGCTGGTATTACTTCAAGTGAGGATCAGTTTGATGATAATTTAAAAATCACACCTATAGCAACTTTGTACAAACAAAGAATATTATGGTTATTAATATTAGTATTTATTAATATATTTTCAGGCGGAGTTATAGGTATATTTCAGAATACGCTTCAAAAACATATAGTATTGGTAGTATTTCTGCCGCTGCTTATAGGAAGCGGAGGTAATGCTGGGAGTCAGTCTGCTACACTAGTTATACGTTCTCTTGCCATAGGTGATGTTGTACTTAAAGATTGGTTTTATATGCTTTCAAAAGAATTAATAGTATCTTCTATGCTTGGACTTAGCATGGCTGTTGGTGCTTACATATTGGGTATTATACGAGGAGGGTTTGAGATAGCTGCCATTGTAGGCATATCAATGTTTAGCATAGTGTTTATAGGGAGCATTATAGGTCTTTGTCTGCCTTTTATATTAACAAAATTAAACATAGATCCTGCTATCAGCGGTGCTCCTATGCTTACATCTATATGTGATATAATAGGTACAGCAATATACTGTTCTATAGCAACTTTGGCTTTTATAATACTAAATAATGTTAATTAAGTAATATTTTTTTTATTAATTTATAAATTTTTTTTAAAAAAAATTGCTAAATTAATATTATAATTTATAATGACAAATAATTTTTATTAACAAATAAAAATATATTTGACTATTTGAGGTTTTATATTAAATTATAAATATATAATGGGGTTTAATATTTATGAGAGAAATTGAAATAGAATTGCATGAAGCTTCAGCAAAAAATAATATATTAGCAGTAGAAATTTTACTAAAAAATAAAGATATAGATGTAAATTTAAGCAATATATTGGGGCTAACCCCATTAACTCATGCCTGCCGAGCAGGATATAAGGAAATAGTTGAACTTCTTTTGGATGCAGGTGCTGATGTAAATAAGGCGGATCAATTATATATAACTCCTCTTATGAATGCATGTGCCAATGGTCATACAGATATAGTAAATTTGCTTATAAAGAGAGGAGCGTTAGTAAATTTAAGCAACTGCAACAGCGAAACCCCTTTGCATTATGCTTGTTCAGAGAATCATTTTGATATTATAAAAATACTTGTAGAAAATGGTGCTGATGTTAATGCAAAGACTGATACTAATGTAACACCTCTTATGTATGCCTGTCAGAAATCTAATTTTGATGCGGTAAAATTTCTTATAGATAGTAATGCCAATATTAATGATACAGACATATACGAAGAGACTGTATTATCTTATGCCATATCAAGCGGTAATATTGATATAGTAGAATATATACTTAATACAAATGATATAGAGATACCTAAATACTCTCTTACAATAGCAGCTATAAGCGGTAATTTATCTTTAGTTCATTATATACATTCAAAATTAGGCGTAAATAAACATAATGTGTTTTCAAGTGCATTTATATCAGCAGCTTATAATGGACATTTAGATGTAGTGAGATATTTTTTTGATAATTCTAGGAAAAAAGCTCCTAAAGCATTGGCAATAGCCGCTTCAGCAGGTCATAAAGATATAGTAAATTATTTTCTTATGAATAAAGTTCCATTAGACGGTGTTACAGATAACGGCAAATCTGCTTTAATATCTGCCATAGAAATAGAAAACAAGGAAATTATAGATTTATTAATTAAGTATGGTGCTGATGTTAATAAGGCTGATGATGATGACGTAACTCCTTTAATGTATGCATGCTATATTGGAAATATTGAGATAGTAAAAACTTTACTTGACAATAATGCCGATGTCAATGTTTATGACAGCATAGACAGAAATGCAGTAGTACATGCTATTATAGCTGGTAATATAGATATAGTAGAGCTTCTTCTTATGCATGGAATGTCTTTGAATAGTGCAGAAGGTGCTATTACCCCCTTAATGTGGGCTGTTATATATGATAATTTGAAATCTGTAAAATATTTAGTAGAGAAGGGCGAAGATATAGAAGAAAATGATATTAATGGTTGGAATTCTTTTATGTTTGCATGTGCCAAAGGCTATATTGATATTGTAAAATATATTTTTCAGTTATCTCCTGATATTATTAATAAAAAAAGCAAACTTGATGAAACACCTTTGATAATTGCAGCTGATAACGGAAAGCTTGATATTGTAGAATATTTACTTAAAAATAATGCTTCTGTAAAAGATAGAAATGCTAATGGAGATACAGCATTATATATAGCTTCTTCAAACGGATATTTTGAAATATGTGAAAAATTAGTTGAATATTATACAATAAATTATCCTAATAATGTATTTGAAAGAGAATATTTCATTGCTAAAGAAAAAGGATATAACAGCATAGCTGATTTATTTCAAAATAAATTAAAATCATAAATAGTCCTTTATTTTGTAAAATACATTTTGACATTTTAATATAAATATTATATTATCTATCATCATATTTTTTATGTTCTGGACACCATTATGGATAATAAAGAAAGATTAGGTACTATAGGTATATTTTTAACGGCATTAATTTGGGGATATAGTTTTGTAGCAGTAAAGGTTGTTGTGCAGGAAATAGAACCTTTTTATCTTGTGGGATTTAGGAATTTAGCAGGCGGTATTTTTCTTTCTTTAATTTTCTTTAAAAGAATGAAAAAAATAACAAAGAGAGATATACTTCTTTCAATACCTGTAGGTGCTGCTTTATTTTTGGGTTTCTTTCTTCAAACTATGAGTTCTAAATTTATAACAGCTTCAAAGGTGGCATTTTTTACTGGCTCTTATGTTATATTTATACCGTTTCTTGCTTGGGCATTATATAAAAAAAGACCTCATATTGCAGCATTTATAGCAGTTGTGATTACAGTTATAGGATTATATTTATTAACATCATTTGACGGATTAGGCAGTATTAAGGCTGGAGATTTATTTGCTTTGCTTTGTGCGGTTGTATTTGCTGTTCATTTAATGCTTATAGATAAAATGCTTGAATATGTAGACGGCATAATAATGGCTTCATTGCAGCTTATCATAGCAGGTATAATATCATTATCTGCAGGAATTATCACTTCAACACCATTCGATATAAATGCAGTATCAAGAGAAAGTATATATTCTATTATTTATCTTGCAATAGGAGCTACTGGAATAGCATATCTTCTTCAGACAGTATCGCAGAAATATGTTAATCCAAATAAGGCTGGTATTATTTTGAGTTTGGAATCATTTTTAGGAGCTTTGGGCGGTATTATTTTTATGAAAGACCCCCTTACTATAAATTTTGTGATAGGGGGTATATGTATGATATCCGCTATATTTATATGTGAGATTGGAAGCAGTATAAAAAAAACTGACTAATATTATATTATTTATTGACAAAAATAATAAAAAATATATAATCCCTCAGTATAAATATTATGTGTTTATATGTTTCTAATTATTGATTATTCTTTAATATCTTATTTCTGATAATCAATAGGAGTACTGATAATGAAAAATCTTAAACTAAAAGCAAAAAAGTTTTCTTATCCTATTTCATCTCTATTGAGGTGATTTTATCTTTTTACAATTTCGATTAATTTTCTAAAGCAAGTATCATAATAATATTATTTTGTTAAATATTATTAGTTTAATAAACAAAAAACTGTAATAAATATAAGGAGATTTCTCAATATGAAAATCGTTAATTCGTGGAATGATTTTGACCCATTAAAACATGTTATAGTAGGAAGAGCTGATAACTGCTGTATAGCTCCTTCTGAACCTGCATCTAAAGCTAAAGTACCTTTAAACAGTCCTATGAGAGGTATGACAGGTCCAAGACCTTTGGATACAGTAGAAAAAGCAAATGCTCAGTTGGATAATCTTTGTAAAATATTGGAGCAGCATGGAGTAAAAGTTGACAGACCAACTCCTCTTCAATGGAATCAGGCTGTTGTAACACCTCATTTTATGACTGGAAGTATGTTCGGATGTATGCCTCCTAGAGATGTACTTCTCACTATAGGTAATGATATAATAGCAGCACCTATGTCATTCAGATCAAGATATTTTGAATATTTAGCTTATTCTCCAATACTTAGAAAATATTTTGATGAAGACCCTGATTTCAGATGGATAGCAGCACCTCGTCCGGAACTTGGAGATGCTAGTTATGATATGCATTATTTTGACGGAGATGTAACAGAAGAAGTATTACTTGAAAGAACTGCTAAACTTCATATGGTAACTACTGAACATGAAATACTTTTTGATGCTGCTGATGTTATGAGATTAGGTAAAGATTTATTCTGTCAGCATGGACTAACAACAAACAGAAAAGCTATGGAATGGTTAAGAAGACAGTATCCAGATTTCAGAGTACATGCTGTAAACTTCCCTGGAGACCCTTATCCAATTCACATTGACGCTACATTCGTACCATTAAGACCTGGTTTAATAATTAATAACCCTACTAGAAAACTTCCAGAAGAACAAAGAAAAATATTTGAAGCTAATGGCTGGGAAATAGTAGATGCTGCACAGCCTGCTCATGAAACTCCTCCTCCTCTTTGTTATTCAAGCGTTTGGCTTTCTATGAACTGTTTGGTATTAGACCATAAAACAGTATTGGTAGAAGCAAGCGAAGTACATCAGTTGGAACAAATGGACAAACTTGGAATGAATGTTATACCAGTACCATTTAGAGATGCTTATCCATTTGGAGGCGGTTTGCATTGTGCTACTGCCGATGTTTACAGAGAAGGTTCTTGTGAGGATTATTTCCCTAAACAAGTTGAAGATCCTACTTTGGTTACATATAAAAAATGGAGCTGATTTATAAATTATAATTTTTGATAATTTTACTAGGGGGCATTGAATGCTCCCTTTATTATATATAATTAAAAATATGATAAATTTTAATTATTAAAATATAAATAGTTTTTTTATTCTTATATGAATTTGTTTTAAATATTGAAAAAATTAATTTAAAATTATATATATATTATACAAAAATTATACACATGCATGGTATATGTTTGCAAAAATATTATTTATGTATTAAACTATATAGATAGTAATTTTATTTTTAAAGAGGTTTTTTATTATGGCATCATTTATGGATAATTTGAGAGAAAAAGTAAAATCTAATCCTAAAACTATTATATTGGCTGAAGGATATGATGAAAGACATGTTAAAGCTGCAGTTATTTTAAAGAAAGAACAGTTAGTTAAAGGAGTTATATTAGTTGGAGATACTTCTAAAATAGAAGCTTTGGCAAAAGAAAATGCATTAGAGTTAGATGGTAATTTTGCTAAAATTTTTGACCCTAATAAAGATGCTAAAACAGAAAACTATATTGAAATGCTTTTTAAAGCCAGAGAAAAAAAAGGTATGACTAAAGATCAGGCTAAAGATTTAATTATTAACAATTCCGTTTATACTGGTGCTGCTATGCTTGCTTCCAACGATGCTGACGGTATGGTAGGAGGAGCAGTATATGCTACTGGTGAAATGCTAAGAGCTGCTTTATTTTTAATTGGTCTTAAAAAAGGTATTAAAACTTTATCTTCTACATTCTTTATTGAAAGTCCGGACAAATCTTTATTTACAAATGGTATAGCTTGTTTTGCTGACTGTGCTGTTATACCTGATCCTACTTCTGAACAGCTTGCTGATATTGCTGAATCTACTGCTGAATCTTACAGAATTATGACTGGTTTAGAACCAAAAGTTGCTTTGCTTTCTTTCTCTACTAAAGGCTCTGCTAAACATGAAAGTGTTGATAAAGTAATAGAAGCTAAAAAAATATTAGATTCACGTAATGTAAATTTTGCTTATGACGGCGAAATGCAGTTTGACGCTGCTATAGTAGAAAAAGTAGGTGCTCAGAAAGCTCCTGGTTCTCCTATTAAAGGTAATGCTAATGTACTTGTATTCCCAGAATTAAATGCTGGAAATATCGGATATAAAATAGCTCAAAGAGTAGGTAAATGTACTGCTATAGGTCCTATGCTTCAAGGTATTGCTAAACCTGCTAATGACCTTTCAAGAGGCTGTTCTGCTCAGGATATAGCTGATTTGGCAGTATTGACTTCTTTACAATCTATGTAATAAATTTTATTTTAATTATAAAAAGTCTTGATATTTTAATAATATTGGGGCTTTTTTGTAAATTTAAGATTATTAGAGTTATTTTAAAACTCTGCCGATAAATATTCTTTATTGTGTTTTTTGTAATTGTGCGTATTCATTTTAAATACTTAAATTAATCATTATCTTACTATTATTGATATAAAAAATATGAAAAGATTAAGAGTCGAATTAGTGAATTTTATATATCTGAAAAATTAATGCATTATAACCTTATTTCTTCCAAGATGTTTAGCTTCATACATAGCTGAATCAGCATTTTTTATGGTGTCTGCTATAGGCTTTTTCGATGTACCCTTATGTTCTGCTATTCCTACACTTACTGTAACATTTATTATAGTAGATTCATAATTAAATCTCTTTTTTTCTACAGTTTTACGTATTCTTTCAGCTACTATATATGCCTGTTCTTTTTTTGTATTAGGGCATATTACTATAAACTCTTCTCCGCCGTAACGTATAGCAACATCGCTTTTTCTAAGCATATGAATATTATTATCAGAAGCATTGCTTAAAAGTTTACCAATCTCATGAAGAACCACATTTCCGCAGTCATGTCCGTATATATCATTAATATCTTTAAAATGATCCAAATCCATAAATATTATAGAAATGCTGTATTTGTATCTTTTTGCTCTGTCAACTTCTTCTTCTATTATTTTATTAAAATAACGTACATTAAATAGTCCAGTCAGAGGATCTATTGTAGACTGTGCATGAAGAGTATCTATTTCCTTCATAAGTTTTTTTATAACTTTGTCTTTTTCTATTGAAGATTTTTTTTCGATTTCATTTACGCTGAAACTCATATTACGCATTTTTATTTTTATTACATTTTCAAATAAATCGTAAATATTTACAACGCCTATAGGATAATTGTCTGAGTTTATGATAACTAAATAATCTATTTTATTATCTTTCATAATATCAAAAGTCATAAGTATATCATCTTCAGGATGTGCTATTATAAGATTTTTATTCATAAAAGCTGATACTTCTTTATTAATTACAGCATTTTTAGAACTCTTTTTTGATATATCTTTGATAACATTTAGCAAAATATTATCACAATTTATAACACCTACAATTTTATCAGAATCATTTACAACTGCTAGTATTTTGTTAGAAGATTTAGATGCAATGGAGACTAGCTCTAATAGATTAGAGTCTTTTTTTATCACTCCAATACGATTTTCCATTATGGATTTGATAATACTTCTATACATTAAAAATACCTAAAAATAAGATACAGCCTTAACCTAATATTAACATATATATATTTTTTTTCAATATATTTTTAATACATATGTTTAAGAGCCATAGATATTGCACACTTTTAGTTTAAAAAAAAGATGGTATTCCTTATAATTTATAATTGCTACAAATAAACCAAAAGGAATACCTAT
>NZ_CASEGO010000006.1 GCF_949287625.1 uncultured Brachyspira sp.
TAAAAAGGCTGTATTTTCAAGGAGAGTTTATGTATTAGAAAGTATTATTCAGTTTGTACTTCTATTTATATGCATTATGTATTTAGTTAATGGTACTTACAATCCATTTATTTATTTCAGATTTTAGGATTATGACTATGTTTAAAATTATAAAGAAAATTTTAATAGTTTTTGAAATATTAGCTATTACTTTTTTAATAAGTTTTTTTATTTTAGGAAAAAAAGAAAGAATCGGGTATTTGACAATGACAGGTTTATATGTACCTGGTTCTTACAATAATAATTATATTTATGATTTTCAAATAGAATATTATACTGATATATTTAGAAATAGTGATATTTATGGCGTTTATTTAAGTACTAACAGCTTACCTGATTATGTAAAAGATATACAAATTAAAAATGGAATTAGGTATGGAAGGTTAATATCAAATGAAGAAATAGACTCTAAAATAGATAATATCAAATATACTCTTAAATTCAAATTCAAGTTTTTGTCATATATGATTATATTTATAATATTATCTTTTATTTTTATATTTTCATCAAAAATAAATTCATTATTTATTAAAAATAATATTTGCCGTATTTTTGAAATAAAATATTTATGGATTACAATAATTTTTCTATCATCATTAATATTTCCTAATATTGTATATACTATGTTCTATAAACATTTTAATCATGAAAATTTAGATAATAGAAATTTCAATAAATATCCTAATATTCAGTCTAATTTTATTGATTTTCCAAAAAATTATGAGGCTTATTTTAATGACTATTTACCTTTTAGAAATGAGTTAATAATTTTAAAAAAAAATATAGATAACATATTTGATAGCGGTAAGATAAAAGGTACAAATGGAATGTTATTTAATAAAGATACTATAAAATTTAATACAGGAGAAATAGATTTTACTTTGGAAGAATTAAATACTGTTAAAGATGTTTTGATATTTTTTAGAGATGAGCTTAAAAAAAGAAATATAGAATTCGCATTATTCATAGCACCTAATAAAGAAAGTATATATTATGAATTTATTCCTAAATATATAAAATTAAAAGATATAAGTACTATCGATAAATTAGTTTCATATCTGAAAGATAATACCGATATTAATATAGTTTATCCTAAATGTGAAATGTTAAAATATAAAAACAAATATGAGTTATACTATAAAGAAGATGTTCATTGGAATGATATAGGCGGATATATAGGGTATTTGGAATTGATGAAGGCATTAAATATGACAAATGAGTTAGTTCCTATAGAAAATGTAAAAATATTAGAAGAAGATAGTTTAGATCAGTATAAGTTAACAAATTATACTAAGAATCATTTTAATATAATAGAAGGTGCAAATAATCATTATTATTCTAAGCAGGATAATTATTATTCATATTCTAAGTCTGATGTTTCTAATGACTGTAATATATTATTTATTAGAGATTCTTATGGGTATCATATGTTTAATTATATAGCTTCTTCATTTAATAGTACAATATTTCTTCACCGTGATTCTTTTAATATAGAAAATATTAAAGAAAGAGATATAAATTTAGTTATTTTGGAATTTGCTGGGTTTAGGATTAAAGATTTGTTAGGAATGACTAATTGGAGAATAGAGGAAATGAACAGAGATTAAAACTATGTTTATAAAATTGACAAAACTTTTATATCTAGTATTATATATAATTATAGAATTTTTTATGGGGTTATAAATATTGAAAATAAAAGATATAGGCTTTGATGAATATTTTGAAAACTTGACATTAAAGAGTTTGAATATTAATTCTTTAGAAGAAATTAATAATGAAGAGCTTGTGCCAGCAAGAGTTATAAGAATTAATAAAAGATACTACACACTTTTTTCTGATGATGGTGAGTTTTTAGCTAGAATTAAAGGCAAAATTAGATACAATTCTGAAGTTCAAAGTGAGCTTCCCGTTGTAGGTGATTGGGTACTTATGAAAAAGTCGGATAACAATGCTTTTATTGATACAATACTCACTAGAAAAAATATTTTATACAGAAAGGCTAATATTAAAAAAAATGATATTCAGGCTATAGTAAGCAATATTGATTATGCCTTTATTATAGTAGGTATTGATAATGAAATGCCTATGTCTGCTATAGCAAGATATTTGTCAGTAGTTCACACTTCTAATATAAAACCAATAATAGCCGTAAGTAAAATTGATTTATATGAAGATGAAGAATATAAAGAATTATTAGCAGCTATAAAAGAAACTTATCCTAATGAAACAGCTTTTGCCTATAGCTCAAAGACTGGTAAGAATGCTGATATATTTTTAAAATATATTAAAAAAGATACCTCATCAGTATTTATAGGAGCATCAGGAGCTGGAAAATCTACTATTATTAATTATCTTTTAAAAGATGAAAAGATGAAAACTCAAGAGGTAAGAGAGTATGATTTTAAAGGAATGCACACAACTACACATAGAGAACTTTTAGTATTAGATAGCGGCGGTGTAGTAATAGATACCCCAGGATTAAGAAATTTAGGGCTTTGGGAAGATGATAAAGGGATAAAGAAAACTTTTGAAGATTTAGAAGAATATGCTAAAAGATGTAAGTTTAAAGACTGTACACATCAGCATGAACCAGACTGCTATATATTAGAACTTCTTGAAAATGATGAGATACCTTATGAGAGATATGATGCTTATATAACACTTCTTAATGAAAACAGAGAATTGCAGAAAACTTCTATAGAAATAAAGAAAGACAGAAAAGCGGCTTTAAAAAAAATAACAAAACATGGAAATAGAAATAAAAAAGTTAATAAGTAGTGTTTGCCTATAAATGTGCAGCTTATAAAGGAAGTTATAAGCTATTTTTTATCGATTTTATATCTAGTAATAATAAAAAACTACATTAAAGAAAATTAATAAATAATTTTTAGTTATACCTAAACAATTATATTTTATCAAATTTTAGTTATTTGTAAATGTAATTATTATTTATAAATAGTATAAAGTATTATTGGTATTAATAAAATATGTTTTAAATGTATTGTAATTACTATATTTTGGTAAAAAAAATGCAGTCCTTTTGTTTCTCGCCGCAGGCGTACTTCGTATTGGGCACCACCGAGTAGGTGCCTTTCCTACGGCACGCAGAGCGAACGGCAAAAGAAGTGTGGGTTGCGAAGGCACACAGAGCGGGCACGACTGTGTGCCTTCGCAGGGCAAAGCCCCACAAACAATAAATTTAAAAAACTAACTTTTGACAAACTTAAAAATTTTCAGTATATACTGGAACAATTTTATTTTCTCAATTGGGGCACATTATACGGAATTATCAACTTTTTTGCCGCACACACTCTGCGGGATTCGCCAAAGTTTTTATCATTCGGATACGCTTCACGAAAAACGCAATTGCTAGAACTTTATATTTTAAAAATATGTATTAAATGTAGGGTAATACCCAAAATTTAGGCCAAAAATGCAGTTCTTTTGGTTCTTTTATACCAATAAAAGAACTGGGGTGTGGGGCAAAGCCCCGCAAATATCAAAATTTAAAAAATTAATTTTTTGACAAACTATATTTGTTTAGGTATATACTAAATTATGTCAATATAATATATTTAATTTATCTTGGTTAAAATATTAAAAATTAATATTATATAAACTAATAAATTTTTAGAATATATGTTATTATACTTTTTATATAATTTAGGAGATAAACTTTATGGATATTGAGATAGTAAAAAAAGAAGATTTTGAAGTTGTGGGAAAGGTAGCTTCTGGAGAAAGTGAAAAACATTCTCAGTGGGTTCTTCCTCTTTGGCAGAATTTCAATAAAAATATAAAAGAAATAATTAATTTAGTTAAAGTTGATGAAAATAATAATTTAGCTGGTATATGGGGAATAATGAATGATATGGAAGAGACTTTTGCTCCTTGGGGAGAAATGGGTAAATATATGGCTGGAGTTGAGGTTAAAGAAAACTCAGTTCCTCCTAAAGGCTGGGTAAAGTGGAGTATTAAAGGCGGTAAGTTTATTAAAGTAAAATGCAATATAGAAAATTATAGTGAAATATTTAATAGTATAGTTGAGAATTATACACCTAAAAACGGATATACTATAATAGGCAATGTTATGGAATATTATATTCCAAACAGTAAAGATTTTTATTTGTTTTTTAATATTAAAGATTAATAATTGAAATATTTTATAAGGATATTAATATGTTGAATAAATTGGTAATCGCAACAGCAAACAAACATAAATTAAAAGAAATAGAATCCATATTCAAAGGAAGTGCTATAGAAGAAATACTGCCTATGCCTTCAGGTATTGTAGAGATAATAGAAGATGGAAATACGTTTATGGAAAACTCTATTATTAAGGCTAGAGCTGTATATAATTTTATTAAACTTCCATCTTTGGCAGACGATTCAGGACTTTGTGTTAATGCTTTAGACGGACGTCCTGGTATATTTTCAGCTAGATACGGCGGAGAAAATTTAGGCTATAAGGAAAAAATGCAGATGCTTTTAGAGGAACTAAAAAATAAAGATGATAGAAGTGCATATTTCATAACTTCAGCTATATGTGTATTAGATGATAATTATTATATAGCGGTTGAAGGGAGAGTTAATGGTAAAATAATAGAAAATCCGAGAGGTTTTGACGGTTTCGGATATGACCCTATATTTCAGCCAGACGGATATAATGTTACATATGCTGAAATGAATTTAGAAGAGAAAAATTCTATGAGCCATAGATCCTTAGCTATGAATAAAATGAAAAATATTTTATTAAGTATTTATCATAGTTAGAATAGTATTGTTTCAACAATAAATATTTATATTATTTTTTAGTATTTATAGTATCAAGACTTTTCTTAGCATTCTGTTTATTTATTGAAATATTATGTCAGATTTAAAACAAAAATATATAAAAAATCACTATAAATAAAATTTATTATATATGTTTTTTATACCAACTATATAAAATATAAAATTGAACATGTATATTGTATATAAATAAATTTTTTATCAATTCTAATAGGAAATAGAAAAAAATCCATAAATAATGATATTTTTATACTTTAAATATAAAAAATATTAATAAGCTCTTGACAATAGACAATTACTACATACAATATTTATCATGTATAATAATCATAAATGCTATAATATTAATTTACGATGTTATTTTATAATATTGTATAATGTTATCTAATATTATATATTAAATGATAATAAATACTAATTGGTATGTATAAAAACTTGACAATGAAAAAAATCTTTATATAATATATATCATGGAGAAATTCATATGGCTAAACTTCACATTGATAATGAAAATGTAAAAAAGTATATATTTAGTGTTTCAGAAAAATTAATGAGACATTTTGATTTAGAATATGAAATTACAAAAGAAGATGAATATTTTGATCTTTATGCTTTTCATAGAAATGACTTTTTTAAATCATTTATAACAAAATCTACTGTTTATGAAGGTTATTCAGTATTTGAGCATATGCTTTTAAGATTTATTAAAGAGTTAAAGAAGGAAGATATAGAAAATTTTCAGGAGATGTTAATTAGACTAACTCCTATACTTTCAAACCCTAACAAATTTCATAAAAGAAGTTTAATAACAGGAATATTAGTTACAGAAAGTCCTTTAGAAAAAGAATGGGAAAAGATAACAAAAAAATTCTTTTATAAAGTCAATTACAAATTACTATTTCATGGATGGTCAGAAACGCAATATGCTATAGTATCTATGACAGATAAAAATGTATACTTACCTAAAATGCGTAAGAAAGAATTAAAACTTCTTCTTTCAGATTTTTAGGAGGTTATAAAATAATAAAATTTTTAAGGAGATAAAAATGAATGCTTTCATTCTTCTATTGTTAGGTATGATTATATTTTTCATAGCCTATATAACTTACGGTTCATATCTAGCGAAAAAATGGGGTGTAGATCCGGGCAGAAAGACTCCTGCTCATACTAGATCTGATGGCAGAGACTATGTTCCTACAGATGCTAAAGTATTATTAGGACACCATTTTTCTTCAATAGCTGGAGCCGGTCCTATTACAGGTCCTATTATTGCTACTATGTTCGGCTGGCTTCCTGTGTATTTATGGATTATATTCGGATGCGTATTCTTCGGAGGTGTGCATGATTACGGTTCATTACTTGCTTCTTTAAGACATGAAGGTAAATCTATCGGAGAAGTTATAAGAAGTAATGTTAGCCAAAAAGGTAAGATAATGTTCACTCTTTATGCTTTCATTACCATTTGTTTAGTTGTTGCTGCATTTTTGGATATTACAGCAGGTACTTTCGCAGTAAACGTTCAGACAGTTGGAAATATTGACGCTATAGATTTAGCGGAAAAACAGAAAGCTGCTGCAGGCACTGCGAGTATGCTTTTTATAGTTTTGGCATTGTTATTCGGTTTTTTGGTTTATAGAAGAGGCGTAAACGTAACTGTTTCAACTGTAATAGGAGTTGTGCTATTAGCGGCTGTAGTTTTTTTAGCTGATAAATTTCCGTTCTTAGCTTTAACTAAAGTTCATTGGCAAATAATATTGGTAATATATATAATATGTGCTTCTCTTCTGCCTGTGTGGATACTTCTGCAGCCTAGAGACTATTTGTCTTCTTTCTTATTATATGCTATGGTAATAGGCGGTGTAGTTGGTTTGATAATTATGAGACCTTCTGTACAAATGTCCGCTTTCAATGGCTTTTTGCCTAGTGCTGGCAATTATTTGTTTCCTATACTATTTATTACCGTTGCCTGCGGAGCTATATCAGGTTTTCACTCTTTAGTAAGTTCTGGAACTAGTGCTAAACAGCTTAATAGCGAAAAAGATGCTAAACTTGTAGGTTACGGAGCTATGCTTATAGAAGGTATAGTTGCAATAGTTGCTTTAATGAGCGTTGCGGCAATTGCAGGAAATACTGAAGGAACTCCAGCTGCTAGATTTGCTTTAGGCGTTGCAACATTTATGAATTCTTTTGGAATACCTATGGGATTAGGTCAAACTTTTGTTACTTTAGCATTTGCTTCTTTTACTTTAACTTCTTTAGACAGTGCCACTCGTATAGGAAGATACTTGGTTCAAGAATTGGGTGAATACTATACTGAAGATGGAAGAACAGTAAAAACCGTATTTACAAATCCTTATCTTGCTACAGGTATTACTGTTGCCATATCTTTAGGATTTACTCTTTACGGCTATGAAAGAATATGGCCTATATTTGGAAGTGCTAACCAATTATTAGCAGGTTTAGCATTACTTGCTGTTGCTGCTTGGATAAAAAATACTCAAAAAAGAAACTCTTGGGAAACTATTATTCCTCTAACATTTATGTTTGCTGTTACTCTTTCAGCTTTATGCTTAGTAGTATATACTAATGTTATGAAAGCTAGTTTCGACGGTTATGTATTAGCTGCTATAGCTGCTGTTATGATAATATTAGCAGTTATAGAATTATTCATCACTGGTCAATGGGCTCGCGGATTATCTAAAGAAACTGCTTCTAACCCTAATGATCCTATTAAAAACAAATAATTTTTAATAATATTAAATAATATGCTGCCCCTTTCATAATATATTTATGGAAGGGGATTTTTTTAGTCTAATTAAAATTTTATCTTTGTCGATATAATATATGTATTATATTTTAAATAAAGGTGAAATATTTTCTAATATTATGTCTAGTAAGAAATTTAAACTCAAAGAAGAAAAAGCAATATTCGCTGATATTAGGTCTGCTATATCTATAGCAATATTTGACAGTGAAATTAGTAATTATGACGGCGGTGTTGATACTGATGTAAGACGTGCTGTTATGTATAATAAAATAGTATTTGAAAATTTAGTGAAACGCTTATTTTCATATCAGGCAAGCAGAGAAGACAAAAAGGATAAATTAAAAGAACTCTCACTTATAAAAATGATAAAAAATGATACTTTATCATTATCAAAGGAAAGACTATACTATATAGAAAATCCTGATGAAAATACCTTTGAGTTTTTGAATGATGTTTTGGATAAAAATAAAAAGGTGAGGGGATATAGTGAGTATATACTTTACTCCCTATTTAATCATTATTTTGACTATATAAAAAATTGATAGTTTTAAATATTATCCTTTAAAAGTAAATAAAGAGGATTATATTATTATGAAAAAACTTCTTATAATATTTAGCATTTTTATATCATTATCTTCATTATTCGCACAGAATGCTGCCCCTAATGATGAAAGAAATATAGACAGAGAATTTTATAATGCTGAAAAACTTTTCTTCCAAAAAAAATATAATTTTGCAAGAGAGGCTTTTCTTTTATATTTAAAAAGAAGACCATTATCTACAAATGATATGCTTTACTATTATATAGGAGCATGCTATTTTCAGGATAAACAATATCAAAATGCAATAGATTATTATAAATTAGCTTTTGATATAAATGATTCTTATTCATACTGCAACAATATAGCAAACTCTTACTATCAGTTAAAAAATTATGAAGATGCTTTGCTTTGGTATAACAGATCTATCGAACGTCTTTATTCTCCATATACTTCTAAATTAAATTATGAAGTTTTAACAAATTATACAGTCTCTCAAAATGTTGTAACTAATACAGTATTTATTTTTAATGTTGATGAAGTATCTTCAAGCGAGTCAATAACAAATTTATCATTAACTAATGAACTATCAACTAATACCTATTTGACTTCAGAATCTCCTACTAATGATATGACTTTAGTATCAACTAATTCAACAGCTGAAAGCATTATATCTGCTAATACAGCATCAACTAACACAATGTCTACAAACTATATATCAGATGCAATAAATAATCTTAATCAGGCAAATGAAAATATAAAAAATACTATAGATAATACATTTACAAAACTGCCTCTTTTTACAAATGTTGTTATTACAAATACATACACAAATGATTATGAGTTTACTAATACAACAGTAATATTTGAAGCAAATACCAATTTCAGCCTTGAAGTTGTAGACCCATTATCATCTTCAACTTCTCTTCCTCCAGACAGTGTTACTAATGAGGCAGGTGATTCGAATACTGTTACTTTAAATACAAACTCTACTGTTACAGGCTCTACATATGTGATAACAGAAGAAAATCCATACACTGTAACAAATATAGTTGTAATGACTAATGTTATGGATACAAATGGTAATATGATAGAGATAAAAACTAATGCAGCATCTGTTGATGAATATAACAGCTGGGCTTTGTACTACAGTGCATATCTTAATATGGGGCATACTTTCCTAGCACTTGGAGAGATAACTAATGCTGCTATTTCATATGAGATATTTTTAACTAATGTAGGAAATGACTATTATCAAAAAGAATCATTAGAAAGAGTTATAGCATTGATAAGAAGCAATGATACATCTATACGATTTATGCCTTTTACAAATAATTATAGAGTAAATACAAATAATGACGGAAGTATCACTACAGAAAGCATATCTCCAAATTTTGATTATGAAAGAGAGACAATATATCCTAATGGTGTTAGAATAATTTATGAAAACGGAAAAATAGAAAGAACAAAAATGTATTCAAATAATTATGAAGTTTCTGATATAATTTATCCATACGGAAAAAGAGAAATAGAAACAGTTTTTGAAAACGGCGATAAAAGAATAGAAACTTATATGATAGATAATTCTAAATCTATCAATACAAAAACTTCATCAGGCGATACTTATGAATATACTTTATACCCAGACGGTTCTTTTATAAATAGAAAAACTTTAGACAGCAATAAAGCATTTGTAGTAGAGAGGTCCGACGGTTCTATTACTACAAACTATAAAGATGATAACGGAGCATTTTTCTATACCAGAAGTTTGGACGGAACGGAAGTAAAAAGAACTGAAGATAATTCTGGAAATATAGTAACAGAAACAAAACGCATTGACGGAGCTTTGATAGTAAAAACCGAAAATCCAGATGGAAGTTATGTTGTAGTGGCTAATTATATAGACGGAAGTATAGGAACTACAACTGTAGATACTAATGGTACAAGTAGTTTAAAAGTAGTTTATCCAGACGGCAGAGTAGAAGAGAGAAACTCATCTGGAGCAGGAGCTGGTACATTCTCATATAATGTTAAAGCTGATGACGGAAGCATTATTACAAAAACATATAATGATGACGGATCTTTTACTGTTGTAACTAAAAAAGTTGATGGTACAGTTATAACTGATACAGTGTCTGATGATACTATAAGCGAAATAAAAATGCCAGATGGTACAACTATAAAAAGAATAATAAGACAGGACGGTTCAAGAGAAACTACAACTCTTAATAGAGATTCAAGCACTGTAACTGAAGTTGTATCAGCAGATTCAAGCAGCATTACAACTACAGTAAAACCAAACGGCTCTGTTACAATAACTACAAGAGATACTGCAGGCAATACAGAAACTACTACAACAGAAGCTGACGGAAGCACTTCTACATCAAAAACTTATATTGACGGCAGAAGTTCCTTAAATGAAGTAAGATCTGACGGTGTTACTATAGATATGGAAAATGACGGCAGAAATAAAACAACTATAGCAAGAGATTCTGAAGGCTATGTTCTTGAAATGAAGCAGTATAGAAATGAAGACCCTGAAATAACATTGCTTGATGCTTTGGGAGAGACAGTTGATATTGAAACTGCTAAGATGGTTATAAGAAGAATGGATTTAAGTATCAAGGCAGAAGATATTGATAATCTTAAATTACCTCCTAAAGAAGAGTCAGCAATAGATGAAACTGTTGTAAGCCCTACAGATAATACAGCTGAAACTACTACAGATGAGACTACCGCAGATGAAACAATTACAGGAGAGGAAACAACAACTACTGACGGAACAACCGACACATCAGCAAATGAAACTACATCTGATAATGCTTCAGAAGATACAACGGCTAATGATACAGCAGAAAATAATACAGATGCTGTAAATTAAATAATAGCATTAAAAACTATATACCACTTTAAAATATAAATTATTTTTTAAGAGCTATGATTTTTTCATGGCTCTTTTTATTAAAAAAAATTACATATGATGCCTTTTTCTATACAATAGACTTGTTTAAGTGCATCAGTTGAAAAAATAAAATTCTCCAAATATATACTGAAAATTTTTAAGTTTGTCAACAGCAAGCCACTGCACCTTCCCGCACAGTATTATCTACCCTTATTTAATGTCAACTATACGTGCGAATTATTACTATTATTATACCAAATAAGCAATCTATTATACATCTAAAACATATTTTATTGATTAATAAAAATATATTATGTTACAAATAAACTATAATTGCATTTATAAATATCTTAAAATTTATAAACCATAGTTATTTAATTATATATAAATAATTTGTTATAGAATATTAGATAATTATTATAAATCACTAAATTTATTTAAACTTATTGCCAATAATTATTAAATACATTTACAGTTAATTAAATAAAAACCAAAAGCAAATTTGAAATACCGCTTTCTGCAATACCTATCATAGAATGCACAGAATGCGGTCTTACCCTTATAATATCGCCTTCTTCCAAATCCACAATTTCTTCTTCAACTATATATCTTACTTTACCGCTTAATACTATTACCATTTCTTCAGAAGGGTGTTCATGATAGGGTATAAGCTGATTAGATTTTTGGGCTATTGCATAAACTGTGTAGCCTTTATCCGATAAAGTTTCTATTAATCTTTCATCGTCCTTTACACAGTCAAATTCTCTTTCAGTTGTTGATTTGTAATAGTATTGTTCAGTCATTGTACACCTCATTATTATAATATAATTTCGGCTTATAAATCATAAAATTGAATTTATACAAAAAATACATTTCTATAAAAATTTGTATTTTTATATCATATTCTTCCATTTATTAATCAAATTTATAGCATCAATAGGGGTAATATTATTTATATTTAATTCTTTAATTTCTTTTTCTATTTCGCTTTCTTTATTTTTTTCTTCTATTACTATATTATCATAATCTGCGTTATCATAAAAAGGAAGCATATCTTTTGATTTCTGAGTATTTAATTCTATATTTTCAACCTGTATGCTTGCCTCTGCTTCTAATTTTTTCAATATCTCGCTTGCCCTTTTTATAACTTTATTAGGGGCACCTGCTATTTTTGCAGCATATATTCCGTAGCTTGATTCTGCTGCCCCTTCTGTAACTTTTTTCATAAATATTATTTCATCTTTATATTCTTCTACTAATACTTTATAGTTTTTAACACCTTCTAAATCTTCCAGCATAGTAAGTTCATGGTAATGCGTAGCAAATAAAGTTTTAGCTTTTTTATTTTCTTCATGAACTAAATATTCCACTATAGCCCAAGCAATAGAAAGTCCGTCATAGGTAGAGGTACCCCTTCCTATCTCGTCCATTATAACAAGGCTTTTGTTGGTACAATGATTAAGTATGTATGCCGTTTCATTCATCTCTACTAAGAATGTACTTTCACCTCTTGCTATATTGTCGCTTGCCCCAACACGTGTAAATATGCGGTCAACTATAGATATTTTAGCACTTGCAGCAGGTACAAATGATCCAATCTGAGCAAGAAGCACTATCAAAGCAGTTTGTCTTAGATACGTACTTTTACCGCTCATATTAGGTCCTGTAATTATAAGCATATGTTCTTTTTTGCTGTCTAAATATGTATCGTTTGGAATGAAACTTTCTGTTTTTAGATTAACTTCAACAACAGGGTGTCTTCCTTCTTTTATATCTATTATACCGTCATCTGTTATTATAGGCTTAACATAATTATCCTCTTTAGCGAGGCATGCAAGAGAAGAATAAACATCTATTATAGAAATTACTCTTGCCATTTTTAATATTGAGTTTAAATATTCATTAGTTTTATTTCTTACATCTATAAATATATCATATTCCAAAGCATAACTTTTTTCATTAGCTTCATTGATAATAGTTTCATATTCCATTAATTTGCTTGTGGTATATCTTTCACTTCCTATTAATGTTTGTCTTTTTATAAAATCGCTTGGCACTGATGAGGCATTTGCTTTGGTTACTTCTATATAATAACCTATAACATTATTATATCGTATTTTTAAATTGTTTATTCCAGTATCTAATTTATAATTATGTTCAAGTTCTGATATCCAAGAGCGTCCTTCTCTTCTAGCTTCATTATATTTTTTTAATGTTTCATCATAATCATCTTTTATGATATCGCCTTCATTTATAACTATTTTAGGCTCTTCTAATATTGCTCGCTCTATCAAATCAGTAATTATTTTTATATCATTAACTTCTTCAAAGTTTACATCCTCAAAATTGTTCATAGCAAGTTCTGTTATAACCTCAATAGAAGTTACTAAAAATCTTTTTAATGATACAAGTTCTTTAGGGTTAATCCTTGAAAGTGCCAATTTTGATGCAAGTCTTTCTATATCTCCAATATCCTGAAGTAAATCTCTTATTTTATACATAAACTTTTGATTTTTATAGAAAAACTCTACATTATCAAGTCTTTTATTTATATCATCAATATTAAGTAAAGGCTCTACTATTATTCTTTTTAAATATCTTGCTCCCATAGAAGTTTTTGTTCTGTCTATAGTGTCAAATAAAGTCATTTTATTATTATCATTTCTTATTGTTTCTAATATTTCCAAACTTGCTATTGTGGCATAGTCTAAGGTCATAGAATCTCTTCTATTATATAGTGTAATATTAGATATATGCTCAAGAGAAGTTTTTGAAAGTTCTTGAATATAAAATATAGTCGAACCTAATAATGATATTAAAAGAGGTTTTTCTTCTATACCAAAACTTTTTAATGATATTGTTTTAAAATGATTAGTTAAAGTTTTATATGCATAAGAATATTCTGCGGTATAATTTGCAGTTGTACTATAAAATATATTTGAAAACTTATTTTTTATTTCTTTTATAATTATACTTTCTGAAACGGATTCTATAGTCATAATCTCTTTTGGTGAAAATCTTATAATCTCTTCTGTAAGTTCATTAATAATTTCTTTTACAGCTTCATGTTGGTTTTCTAAGTTAGAATTAATTTCTGCTGCATAAAGCTCACCTGTAGAAATATCGCATATAGATAAAGATGCATTTTTCTCGCTTTTTGAAACTATTACAGAAGCCAAATAATTGTTGCTTTTTGATTCTAAATATTTATTTTCTGAAATAGTACCAGGTGTTATAACCTGAGTAACTTCTCTTTTTACAATACCTTTTGCTGTTTTGGGATCCTCCATCTGATCGCATATAGCAATTTTCATTCCAGATTTAACTAACTTTGATAAATAATTGTCTATAGCATGATAAGGAACTCCAGCCATAGGTACATTTGCTCTTTTGGTGAGAGTAAGACCTAATATATCAGACACTACTTTTGCATCATCAAAAAATACTTCATAAAAATCACCCATTCTAAAAAGAAGTATACTGTCATTGTATTTATCTTTAATTTCTTTGTACTGCCTCATCATAGGGGTGAGTTTTTGATTTTCTTCTTTTTCGCTTCCAAAAAATGTTTCCTGCATTATATTTATCCGTTTATAATTTTTGATTAGTATAATATATTTTTGTTCTTTAATCAAATTTGAATTTTACATGATTTATATAATTAAATTAATAAACTTGTTTCAAAATTAATTTTATTTATTAATTGCGGAGACTAGCATATCTCAGTTATTTTGCCCATAGGTAAGACTCATACTAGGTTGTGATCCATACGAAGTACGCCTATGACAGAAGGGAGTACTGTTGAGTATGGCGTGCGGATTCTCCAAAAGTTGAATAAAAAATTGATAAACTTAAAAAAATTTTAGGATATATTTGACTTTTATATTTTAAATTATACTAAAAATTCTTAAGTTCGTCAATTTTTTTGTTGTTCTTTTTCCCGCCGCAAAAAGAACCAAAAAGTGCAAGTAAAAAAATAATACTAAATAGTACTAATTATGTTTTATATGTAGAATAAATTATTAAATTTAGCCTGAAATATAGCCTTTTTCCTTTTTTGTGCCACACCTGCTTATGGCACGCAGAGCGAGGCGGACAGCGTCACAAAAGAACTGGGATGTGGGGCAAAGCCTCGCAAATATCAAAATTTAAAAAATTTATTTTTTGACAAACTGTATTTGTTTAGGTATATATACTCCGTATTATATAAAAATTACTCATGAAATCAATTATTTTCTATCAAAAAAACTAAATAAAGAATTACTCCTATTTAAATAATTTTTTAAATCATTAGAATAAATAAATATTCTATCTGCTATTTTTTCATTTGTATTTTCCAAATCATAATCTTCATCGCTAAGAATTAAATTTGTATATTCAGGCATTACTATAATACCTGTATCTGTTAAAAGAAATATTAAATTATCTATATTGTCATAAAAATAGTCGCCAACTACATAATTAGATAATAACTCTTTACTGTCAACAACTAAATCTCTTAAATAAGAGCTTATACTTTTTTCTCCGTTCAATTCAAATATAAAAGAATGATTCTTTACTGTAGCTTTATCTCTTCTTTCATCTGCTTTTACAGTTCTTTTATATATACATATTAATTCATCATCATAGTATAATATATCAAAGCATCTAAAGTCTTTAAGTTTCTTATAATATATAATACCAATTTTATCAGCATAATAGGTTTTGTTTTGGTCATAATGATGGAATTTTTCTATAATAAGCTCTTTATTTTTTAATTCTTCTTCAAGTTCTCTTCCTTTTTCTTCTTTAAAATTTTCATCAAAATTATAAGCTCCGCTGATAGTCATATTTATTCTTTCTTTGCCTCTAATAAAAGGATAATTGAAATTAAATAAATAATTAGTGAGCATTTTTCTTACTTCGTCCATACCAAGATAAGCTGAATATTTATCATTAGTAAAAGTAGTCTGTTCTACTGGAATATAAAACTCTCTTATTTCCATTTCAGGCTTTCTAATAACTTCAAAAACTCCCTCTATTCTTCCGCCTTCAATATCCATAGCATATTCAATTTCTGATGTTCTTTCATAATCAAATTTTCTTTTGAATTTTATCTTTAGTAAAATTTCTCTATTGTTTTCTTTTGAACTCCAACCGCCAAATTTACGTGCTTCTTTCCATGAATTTTTATAAGGATCATCGTATTTAAATTGCTTTTCCTCTAGTCTTTCAAAATAAGCCATATCATAATCACGGTAAACATTAATTTGATTATTATTTAATTCATTAGTTTCACGAATCATTAATTTATTTTCGCTATTTATAAACATTTGACCTGTAAAAGAAGCAAAATATTCACGTGCGAAATTATCAAATTTTACTTTAAGCACATACTTAATTTTACCGCAGTATTTTCTGTACCATTCATCATAATTATTATCTTTATATTTATAGCAATTAATATATATATTATTTACTCTATCTTTCAGCATGAAAAAACTTTTTTCATATACCAATATTTTATTTTTAGCATACCATTTTTTTGCTTTCTTCTCAATCAGAAAAAATACGGATAGAAAAATGGCAATCGATCCAAACAAAACAGGCCAGAAATAGTCACTAATAAGAAAAAGTCTTAATGGTTCCAATATTCCAAATGATATCATAAATAACTCCTATTATTGTTATGCTCGCCTTCGCCTAAAGGTTTGACTTAATAAATTAAGTCAAAGGCTTCGGCTCGCTTGTTAGTTGCTATGTTCGCTTTTTATTATTGCTAATAAAAATTATTGGCTTATAGGCTCTGCCATTCTTACGAATGTCAGACGCCAATAATTTTTATATTTAGCTTTCTAATATTTTATTATGTTTGCATTTTATTGCTAGCAATAAACTCGCTTAAAATATATATTAGAGTTGTTTTAAAAGTACTTGACAATATTATATATAAAATTTTGATAATTTATAAATTATTAAAATAAAGTTTTACATGTTGTATAACTTATTATTTTAGTATATAAATATGCAGTCCTTTTGCTTCTTTGGGTCACCAAAAGAAGTGGGGGGTGGGGGCTAGTCCCCACTATCATAAATAAAATTAGTTTTGGAACAAATATATTATTTTTTGTTGCTATATTTACCTTTTATTTTTCTTATAAACTTTTATATTTTGCAAATACTTCAAAAATATAAAAATTAATTATCTCCTATTAAAAAAATTAAATAAATAATGACTTTTATTTAGATAATTTTTTAAATGCTCTGTAGGTATAAATACTCTTTCTGCAATTTCTTCATATTCATCTGCAGAGTCATTAATATCTAGATCAGGATATTCAGGCATTACTATAATTCCTGTATCTGTTAAAAGAAATATTAATTTATTCATATTATTATAAAAATTATCAGTAAGTTCATAATTAGATAATAATTCTTTACTATCAGAAACCAAATCTTTTAAATAAGAACTTATACTTTTTTCACTCTCCAATTCAAATATAAGAGAATTATTCTTCACCATAGCTTCTTTACTTTCGGCATCTGCTTCTACAGTTCTTTTGTATACGCATATTACTTCATCGTCATAGTATGATATATCAAGGCATCTAAAGTCTTTAAATTTCCTATAATATATAAGACCAATATAATCTAAAGGACAGAATATATCAAAAAGAGCATTTTTATGGTTCAATTTCTCTTCAAGTTCTTCTCCTTTTTCTTCTTTGAATCTTTCATCAAAATTATAAGCTCCGCTGATAGCCATATTTATTTTTTCTTTTCCTTTAATAAAAGGATAATTGAAATTAAATAAATAATTAGTAAGCATTTTTTTTGTTTCATCAACTCCCAAACCATCATATTTGTAAGACAGTTGATCAGGAAAACTCATCTGTTCAATTGGAATATAAAATTGTTTTACTTCTATTTCAGGCTTTCTAATAACTTCAAAAACTCCTTCTATTCTTTTATTTTCAATATCCATTGTATATTCAATCTTAGATGTTCTTTCATAATCTAATTCTTTTCTGAATGTTATAGTTGTAAGTTTATCTCTTACATCTTCTTTTGAATACCAACCCTCAAATTTAGGTTTATCATTTGGATTAAATTCATAATATTGAAAAGGGGTTTCTATTTTGTATTGTCTGTAATATAAATCCTTAAAATATTTTTTGTCATAATCATGGTAAACCACCATTTCATCTATGTATAATTTACTAGTTTCACGAATAATTAATTCATCGCCGTTATTTATAAATATTTGACTTGGAAAACGGTCAAAATATTCATTTGCAAAACCATCAAATTGTCTTTTTATTCTACTTTCATCTTCTGCCCAATTGTTGTTTAATGATAGTATATCCTCCATTTTAGAATGGTGATCGTTAAACCATTTGGCATAAGCATTATCTTTATATCTATAGCAATTAATATATATATTATTTATTTTATCTTTAAGCATAAAGAAATCTTTTCCATCTACTATTATTTTATTTTGAGAATACCATTTCTTGGAACGCTTCTTTATATACATAAAAATAATATAAAAAATAACAATAAAAACTAAACCTATAATAAACTTCGTATTTTCATTTTGATTTAAGAGAAAATCAAATATATTATCTATCATAATAAACTCCTATTATTGTTATGTTAGCCCACACGAAGTGTGCTTACTTTTAGTTAGCCATATAATAACCTACTTTGTGGCTTCGGCTCACTTATTTTTGTTTACTAGCTTTTTAAGATTAAATATAAATCCATCATGAAAAAACTAATAAAGTGAATAAAATTTTAAAATACGATTTTTTATACAACTAACTTATTGTATCTAATTATAATTTTATTCACTTAAGATATTTTTCAATATCATTTTCCTAATTTACTCAAATTAATTGATTTTACTTGCTGTGTTCCATCATAAACAGATAGTTCAAGTGCTTCATTAGTAAATTTAAATTCTAAGTGAGCATCGTTTGAAGATATAGTTTTATAATGATTATCTGCTACTTGTGATAATTTACTATTTCCTATATCGCCTTTTATAGCTCTGTCGCTTTCCATTACAATATCCACGCATTTTTTCACAACTTCTATTGTAGATTCATCATTAGGATAGTTAATTTCTATACCATCATAATCCACAATTATAAGAAGCGATTTCATATATGTTTCATCAGGTGACATAAAATATTGACCGTATAGGTCTTCAGGGATATTTGTGTTTTTTTCTGTTTTTTTAGAACATGCAATATTAACAAATAAAAAAGTTGAAATTAATAAAAAGAATGAAAATTTTAAAATTCTACCTTTCATATCATATAACCTCCTTTTACTTAGAAGTATAAATACATTTTTTAATTATGTCAATACTTGTATTAATAAAAAACTATATTTACTTTGATAAAATATAGTATTAAATCATACTAAATAATAATTATTCTTTATTATAACGATATTTGCAAGATGTTATTATTAAGTTATCATTTTATATATGATAAACTAATCTATGCTATAAATTAATTCTTCTTTAACTGTCATAATTATTCCTTAACAATTACTTACTAATAAATAATAATTAAAACAAAATTAAATTTTTATTTCTAATTTACGACCTATGAATTAATCAAATAAATAAGCCAAATAATGATCTTTATTTATATACTCTTTTATATTTTTATAATCAATAAATATTTTCCCGTATCCTTTTTCTTTCATTATTACAATAAATGAATCAGTTACTCCGAAAACTAAATTATCTATATTAGAATAAAAATCACTATCAGCATTATATTCTCTTAATAATTTTTCAGGTTCATTTACCAAGTCTTTAAGATAAGGGCTTATTAATTTCTGACTGTCTAACTCAAATATAGCAAAGAGATTATTTATTTCAACAAGTTTCATATCTTCTAATTTTGAAAATCTTTTATATACACATATTGTTTTATCATCATAGTATAATATATTAAAACTTTTAAACTCTTTAAGTTCATTATAAATATTATTATAATCACTTATATAAGATAAAATGCTATCATCAAATAATGACTGCCAATCTTTTTTATAATATTCTTTTACATACGATCCAATTATATCCCTATTTTCTTCTATTTTGTCTTTCAAAAACTCATCTGAAAACTCTCCAGCTCCGTTAATAGATGAATTGATTTTTTCTTTTCCATTTATAAAAAAATAATTAAAATTAAATACATTATAAACGAATCTTTCCTCAACTTTCCTTAATGGTGATATTTCCGAATTACGCAAACTTATTACTTCTACTTCAGGCTTTCTTATGATTTCAAAAACACCTTCTATTTTTACAGTCTCTCTAAAAGTGTTTTTAAGTTTATCTGCAGTAGAATCTATAACATTTGTATAAGGATCAAACTCAATAATATATTCTATTTTTGATTCTGATGTATCATATAATTTTGTTTTGAATTTTATATAAGCAAAAGTAGCTGCAAAATTTGCAGATATATCATAATAATTACGAACTGTTATTCCTTCAGCTCCTACAACAATATTATTTATAATAAATCCATTATCATTATTTATATATATTATTCCTGCATTTCTATATTCATAAACATAAATATATATATTGTTTATTTTATCTTTAAGCATAAAAAAATCATTTTTATAAAATTTGACAGGATTATTTTTAGCATCTGTCAGTATACCAATAAAGACAGCAGCTGCCAATATCACTCCTGCTATAATTATTAACTCCATCATATAACTCATAACTCCTTATTATTAGTTTTCTGATAGTAAAAAATATAAGCAATAAGTTATTAATATTTTATTTGTAAAAATTTAATCAAACAAATAAGCCAAATAATGATCTTTATTAATATTATATTTTATCTCATATAAAGGAATAAATATTTTTTTATGCCCCTTATCTTTCATCAATATAACACCTGCTTCAGTTATAAGAAAAATTAAATTATCTATATTCTTATAAAAATTACTATTATATCTTTTTAATATCTCATCAGCATTATTAACAAAATCTTTAAAATAAGGACTTATTAATTTTTCATTATCTAAATCAATTATAAGCGATATATTATTTACTGTAAGATTATTATTAGCTTCTATTTTAGCAAATCTTTTATATACGCATATTGTTTTATCATCTAAATATACTATATTATCAGCATTATAAAAATCTTTAAGTTTATCATAGTATTTAGTTTTAATATCATTAAATAAAACCTTATCATGTTTTTTTAAAATCTTTTCTACATCTATTTTCAATTCATTTTGTTTCTGAGAATGTGGTTTATTATCTCCGTTTACATATGAATTAATTTTATCATTGTTTTTTATATTGAAATGATAGAGATCAAATAAATAGCGAAGAATATTTATCAAATGATTAGATTTTGCCATCTTTTTAAATATTAATTTAAAATATTCTACTTTAATATCAGGATTTCTATTAACTTCAAAAACTCCATTTATAATTTTAGAATCAGATATTTCCGCAATATAGTTAATTTCCTTTTTATCACTATTTATAAAATCATAGAGAGAACAATCAAATTTTATAATGGCTTTTTCATTTCTTTCTATAATAATATCATACCAGCTAAAATATTCTTTGTCATTTTGTTTATTATCATCAAAACAATAAATAGAAATATAATTATCCATAAAATTACTGAGTATATTATAATACCCTTTTATCTTATCATTATTTATAAATATATTTCCAAAACAACCACTAATTACAGATAATAGTCTGCCATAATAAGCATAACAGTAAATATACATATTATTTACTTTATCTTTAAAAGTTATAAACGTTATTGTCTTTTGATAAATATCAGGAATATATCTTCTTTTATATGCTTTAATAAAAATAATAATAATAGCTATAAGAATAGCTGTAAGAATTAAATATTTACCAAATACCAATTTAAAATAATATAAAAAATTATCAGTTTTAGCTCCATTTAAAACCAATATAGCTGCTATATCTTCGTTGCCTTTATCAAGTGCTATTTCAAGCCCTTTGTCTAAATCCATTTTGAATTTATTTACAAAGAATAAAAATTTCTTTTTTAATAGACTTTTTAAGATAAACTCATTTTCTTTATTAACAGCTAATAAAAACTCATCATTTATATCATCATTGTCTTTATAATGTTTCAAAATAACTTCAGCAGCATCATAAAAATAATCGTCTACAGCACTGTAAAGAGGTGTTTTACCATTAATAGATTTTTTATAAATATCAGCATTATTTTCAATTAAAAACTCTATTATATTAGTTTCGCCTCTATATCCTGAATAAGTATAAAGCAAAGTATAGCCGTCATATACTCCGTTTATATCATATTTTTGTATAAACTTCTTAACATCTTCTAAATCCCCATAACCTTCTGCCGTACTTTGATATTCATCTTCTAAACTATCTATTTCTATAACATTATATTTTTTATAAAGTTCCATTTTCTCTTTTAATGCTTTTTCTTCTGCCTCTTTTAGCAAGTTTTCCATATATTCTTTAGGGTCTTTTGCCATTTCTTTTAATTCATCTTTATTTGTAAACATTGCATCAAAAAGTTTTTTATAGAAATTAGTATCATATTCCTCTGAGTATAAAAAGAAAGATGATATTATTAATAAAGTAAAATGTATAATTATTCTGCAAGTATTTTTTTTCATATTTTTCATAAACCTCATAAATATTTTTTCTAAATTTGTAAAATTATTATACATTATAAATCTATATATATCAATTAGATATGATTATAAGAAATCCTCATTCAAACAAAATATATAATTCTATATAAAATAATTATTTCATAATTAATTTTTTAATTTACTATACATTCTAAAATATATTATAAAAAATAAGCATAGGAAATATTAAAAAATATAACCTATGCTTTTTATTATATAAATTAATGATTATTATTTAACTTCTGTTAAAGTACCATTAATTTTTATTATATTGTTTTCAAAAGTAGCTTGAAGATTACCTTTCCAATAAGGATTTCCTTCTTTAGCTTTATCAACTATTAAAAGAGCAGAATCTGTATTAAAATCAAAATCGTTTGTAAGAGCAGTTTCGCTTCTTTTGAAGTTTTCAGTACCTGCACCAATTTGGAATATTCCGTTTGCATCAGATTTCATTTCAAATACATAAGGATCAACTGTTTTACCGCCAGCATGTACGAATCTGATAGTTATAACTCCGTCATCTCCTTTTGTAATGCCAGTACCTGTAACTTTAGGACCAGTAGTGCCGTCAACTGTTCTTTGAGCTATACCAGAACCAGACATACCGTCATCAATGTATCTTGAGGCATTAGCTGTAGCAAATAATAAGAACTGCCCCATACTAACTTCCATTCTATTATTTAGTACATTGTTATCAGCGGATCTGTATTTGTTTAATAGTGCTGGTGTTTTAGTTGGAATAGAAGCTCCTGTAGCAGCATCTATTTTACCGTCTATATCTCCGTAAGAACCAGTAATTTTTAAGTATGAATTGCTGCTTATTGAAGCATTGTTAGTATATCCAACAATAGCTTGAAAATCTATATTTAATGTTGCTGCTTCTGCATTATTAGCAGCTGCATCATTAGTTGTTTCTGTTTTTTGACCGCCGCATGCGATAGCTAAAACAGAGATTACAAAAATAATTAAAATCTTTTTCATTTTTACCCTCTTTGCTATTGTAATTATTGCATGCTATTCTAATATATTGTTTGTGTTATGTCAAAAAATATTTATGTTTATAATAATTTTTTCTTTAAAAAAATACTATTTTATAATAGAATTGCTTTATAATTTATCTTTTAGGAGAATGTATGGAATATTTAAAAGAAACGATTATTTGGAATAATAGTTTATTAAAGTATTTGATATCTATAATAGTATTTGCTGTTAGTTTAATAGTAATGAACATTATTTTAATATTATTTCTTAAGGTATTGTTAAAACTAAATACAAAATTACAAAATGAGTTTATAGTAAATTTGGTAAAAAGTATAAAGAAAAGACTTAGACCTCTTATATTTATTATCGCTCTTTCTTTCGCAAGAGTGGGCTTAGTACTTCCGAAAGAAGTAAGCGGTTATTGGGCTAAAATAGTTGTAGTATTTTTTATTATATTTGTTGTAATGTTTATATGCGATATAATCAGTAATTTCAGCAATAATTATTTGTCTAATAAAAAAGGTGTTGTAATATCTGATGGTATTATCACTATATTAAAAGCTTTGATATGGGTTGTTGGATTTTTAACAATACTTTCAAATTTAGGTGTTAATGTTAATACTTTTATAGCCGGACTTGGTATAGGAGGTGTTGCTGTTGCTTTTGCGGCACAAAGTATAATAGCGGATTTATTTAATTATTTTGTAATAGTATTTGACAAACCATTTTTGAAAGGTGATTATATACAAATAGATGCTGATAAAGGTGTAGTTGAATATATTGGTATTAAATCTACACGTATAAGAAGAAACAGCGGTGAGCAGCTTTTAATATCAAATACTAATTTACTTGCTTCAAGAATACAAAATTATAGAATATTAGAAAAGAGAAGACAGTATATGATGTTAGGTGTTGAGTATTCTACGCCTTTAGAGAAATTAAAAGTGATACCTGATATTTTAAAGACAATTATAGAAACTAATAATACTGAATTTGTAAGTGCAAGATTTATAGAGTTTGCTGATTCTTCGCTTAATTTTGAAGTAATATACTATGTAAATACAGCAGATTATAATGAGTTTGTAAGAGTAGTTGAAGATATAAATTATAAAATAATAGATGAGTTTAATAAACTTGGCGTAGGATTTGCATTCCCTTCAAGGACTTTATATATAAGTAAGGAATAATTAAAAAAGTATTTTAAGGAGTTATTTATGGATTATACTTTAAAATCTTCAAATATAATGCCTAAATTTGGTATAGGAACTTGGGGCATGGGAGAGAGAGACAAAGAAGCACAAAAAGAGGCAGAGGCTATAGCTTTTGCTTTAGAAAATGGTGTGCGTCTTATTGATACGGCTGAGATGTACGGAGAAGGAAAAGCTGAATCTATAATAGGAAATGCTTTAAAAATATCAAATATTAAAAGAGAAGATATTTTTATAGTTTCAAAAGTGTATCCTCATAATGCAGGAAGAGATAAATTATTTAAAAGTTTGGAAAACTCATTAAGGCGTATGGGATTAAACTATTTGGATATGTATCTTCTTCATTGGAGAGGAAGAGTACCTTTAAGAGAAACTGTAGAATGTATGGAAGAAGCAAAGAGAGAAGGACTTATAAAGGACTGGGGCGTTTCTAATTTTGATATTGATGACATGAAAGAACTTGAAGCTATAAAAGACGGCGATAAATGTACAGTTAATCAGGTATTATATCATTTAGGTTCTAGGGGTGTAGATTATTCTTTATCTCCTTATATGGAAGAGAGAAATATTGCTTTGATGGCTTATTGTCCTTTGGCACAGGCTGGAGGTTTGGGTAAAGATATATTAAAAAATAATACTCTTTTAAGTGTCGCAAAAAAACATAATGCCGCACCTTCTCAGATAGCTTTAGCGTTTATTATGAGTTTTAATAATAAAATAGCTATTCCGAAAAGCTCTAATAAAAAACATATAATAGAAAATATAGAATCACAGAAAATTAAACTTGATGAAGAAGATATGGCACTTATAAATAAAGAGTTTCCAAAACCAAATAGAAAAATGCCTTTGGATATAGTTTAGTTGTATTTATTATTAAATAATATACAATCTATTTAATATTTATTTTATACGGGTAAAATTATGATTAAAGTAAGTGTAGTAATACCAGTCTATAATGCTGAAAAGTATTTAGAAAAATGTTTAGATAGTGTAATTAATCAAACTTTAAAAGAAATAGAAATTATATGTATAGATGATTGTTCTACAGATAAGAGTTATTCAATACTAGAAAAATACAGAGAGAAAGATAATAGAATAGTAGTTATAAAAAATGAAACCAATCAGGGAATAGGCAATAATAGGAATATTGGCATAAGAAATGCTAAAGGTGAGTATTTGGCATTTATAGATAATGATGATTTTTATTCAGAAAATTTTTTATATGATTTGTTTTATACAGCTAAAAAATATGATTCTGATATATGTTATACAAATACTATATTTAGAGGCAAAGAAGAGTATGATATTATAATTGATAATGATACAAAAGATGATTATGTAATGGATTGTACCTTACCTTCTTATTTTTATTTATATTCTGATAAAGGTATTTGTGATGATAAATTATGGCCTTGGGAAGTTTGGGGTAAAATTTGGAAAAGAGATTTTATAATTAAAAATAATATTACATTTATTAATTCTAATTATTTTGAGGATTTAGTATTTTTATTAGAAAGTGTCGTTTATAGCCCTAAAATGTCGATTAATGATAATGCTAAATATTATTATGTAAATGTTTCTACTTCTGCAGGAAGTTCAAAACGTTCTGTTGAAAATGATATAAGAAATTATACAGCTATGTTTGATAGAATATTTAATATATATTATAAAAAATCGTATAAAAATATCAGCTATGTATTAGACAGATTTGTTTTAGAAGTTTATAAATTTTATAACAATATAGAAAATAAAAAAATATTTTACAGAGAACTTTCCAATAACATGATAAATATTATATCAAATAGAAATAATGTATATCCAAATATTAAGATGTTAAGAAGTATGTATATTTGTCTCATTGATAAAAAAAGTATAAAGCAATTTGAGAGTATATTTTTTAAATATAAATTTATTACTAAAATATTACCAAGATTTATGCTTAAACACTTGAGAAAAAATAGTATTATATTTTAATATTTATATTACTTATTTTATGAATTTTGTTTTGGAGTTTTTTATGAATTATTATGATTATTATGAATTGCTATATAGTTTATCTTCTATGATACCTATAAAAAAATACAGGTTGTTATTCAGAGATATTTCTCAAAAGATTATAAAAAGTTATTATAGGACAGAATATCTTATAAATATTAACAATAGAAAAAAATTAGATGAAGATGATTTTATAATTTTATGGGTTGGCGGAGGATTATGCGGTCAGATAAGAAAGTATATATTAGGAAAATATATAGAAATAAAATATAATAAGAAAGTAAAATATGATTTAAATTGGTATAAATATAATGGATTAGATGACAGTAAAAGATTGAATAGAAATTTTGATCTTTTGAATATTTTTCCTGATTTGGATTTTAAAATAGCTGCAGATAATGAAATTAATATATATAAAAGTTGTTTTGAAATTAATTCAGAGCCTCTTTATGATTGGCATAGTTTTATTATTGATAATAAAAAACTGTATTTGGATGGAACTCCAAATGATAGAGATTGTTTTTATGAGATAAAATCATCAATATTTGATAAACTTGATTTTGATAAATATTTATATAATAAATTGAGTGAAAAAAATAAAATTATCTTGGAAGATATTAGAAATACTAATTCTGTTTCGGTACATATTAGAATGGGTGATTTTAAGGTGCATAATAGTATTTTAGACGATAATTATTATATTAAATCTATAGATGATATTATATGTAAATTAAATAATATTACTCCTAAGTTTTTCTTTTTTTCAGATGATGTAAAATATGTAAGAAAAAATATATTATGTAAACTTAAAAAAGGCTATGAATATGTTATTGTAGATGAAAATGATAATGATAAAGGATATATTGATTTTTATTTAATGATGAATGCTAAGCATCAAATTGCTTCTAACGGTTCGTTTGGATACTTTGCTTATTGCTTTAATAAAAATAAAGATAAAATTTTGATAACTCCTGAAAATATGAGAGAATATTATATAAAAAATATTGATAATATATAAAATTAATTATAGATAAAAAATTATATGTATTTAATGGATTTATATGTATAAAAATAGAAAAATATATTTACTTTCTTTTTATAGTCTAAGTTTATATCCTTCTTCATGCAGATTTTTTAGTCAGGCATGTGAGTTTAATATTTTTGATAATATACTTTTATATAATGAATACAATTTACCAAAAGATGAAAAGTTTGATAAAATCTTAAAAGATAAATTAAAGTCAGATATAAGAGGCTTTGGGTATTGGTGCTGGAAACCTTTTATTGTATTGAAAACTTTAGAAGATATGGAAAATAATGATATATTAGTATATGCTGATATTGGATGTCATTTAAGCAAAGATGGTATAAATCGTTTTTATGAGTATTTAGATATGGTTATTGAATATGAGAGTATTTGTTCTACTCTTGGTTTTAAAGAAAAACAATTTACAAAATCAGATATATTCAATTATTTTAATGTTTTAAATGATATAAATATTACAGATACGTTTCAAAGACCTGCTACTTTTTTTATTTTAGAGAAAACTTCTAGTAATATAGAATTTGTTAGAAAATGGCTCAATGTATTTTATGATGATTTCTCTTTAGTAGATGATAGCCCTTCAAAGATAAAAAATTTTGATGGTTTTATTGAAAATAGGCATGATCAGAGTATTTTTTCTGTACTTTCAAAGATTTTTAATATAAAAACTATAGATACACATGAATTTGATTCTAATAATTATAAATATCCTATTTTATTTAAAAGAGATAAAAAAGATATATATGATTTTATTATAAATTTTTCTAATTGTCCTAATATAATAAAAAATGTATCATGGCTTATTTCATCTAGTAAATATAGAGAAATGTTAAGAAAGTATATAAAATTAAATTTAAAAGAGTTTATAGTTCTATATTTTAAAGAAAATAAGAATGTTTCAAAGTTCAAATATATTAAAAGCGGTAATTTATTTTTAGATATAATAATAAGAATTATTTTTAATATGTTAAAAAATGAACTATTAATAGGTATAGAAAATACTATTAGTTCTATTATAGGTTTAATTAAAAATATGTCTAAGTATGGGGATCCTTTTAATATTTAGTTAATAGTTTTATATTTTTAAATTATAAATGTTTTATGTATTGTTTATTATCAAAAAAGGTATATAATAGATTTATATTAAAAAATGAAATAATAATATTAAAATATATTAAATATAATTAATAAAATAGGAGAAATAAATATGGCAGAATTGCGTTACAACCCATTACTTGGAGATTATGTTATGATAGCTAGTCATAGGCAGACACGTCCGCAGATGCCTAAAGATTATTGTCCGTTTTGTCCTGGAAGCGGAAAAGTTCCAGATAATTATGATGTTTATAAATATGATAATGACTTTCCTGCCTTATCATTTGAACCTCCTTATCCAGATGAAGTAGATAACGGTAAAATGTTTAAAACAGCACCATCTATAGGTAAATGTGAAGTTATTTTGTATTCTCCAGACCATAATACTACTTTACCTGAACTTCCTGTTGAGCATATTGCTAAATTAGTAGCTTTATGGCAAGAGAGAATGAAAGTTATAGCTGAAAATAAAAAAATAAAATATATTATGCCTTTTGAAAATAAAGGAGAAGTTGTAGGTGTTACTATGCCGCATCCTCATGGTCAAATATACGGCTACAGCTGGATACCTTTAAGAATTAAAAGAAAAATAGAAATGGCTTCCAGCTATTATAATACTAACTGCAGAAATCTTTTTATGGATATGTTGGAACAGGAATTAGAAGACAATAGAAGAATAATTTTTGAAAATGATCATTTCATATGTTTTTTGCCTTTTGCTGCAGAATATCCTTATGGTATAATGATAATGCCTAAAAAGAAAACACTTTCAATAACTGATTTTAATAAAGAAGAGAGTTTATCACTTGCTGATGCTTTAAAAAAGGCTGCTTCTACATTAGATTTATTATTTGATATGAAGTTTCCTTATATGATGTGTATGTACAGTGCTCCAGTAAATGATGGATTTAATTATAATGATATATGGAATTATCATATAGAGTTTTTCCCGCCTATGAGAAGTAAAGAAAAACAGAAATTCAATGCTTCTTCAGAAACAGGTGCTTGGGCTACCTGCAATCCTACAAGCCCAGAAGAGATGGCCGCTCAGTTAAGAACAGCATACATTAGATATATGGGAATGTAGGTGCATTTAAAAATTACAGTTATTATTCCTCATAGGATTGGTGAAAATATAGAAAAAACGTTAGCAGGGGTATATCTTTCTAATTACCCTAAGGAAGATATTGAGATTTTTCAGGCTGAGGGTACACATCCTACTGTTCAGAGAAATGAGTGCATTAAACAATCTATGGGGGATATAGTATATTTTATAGATAATGATTCTATTATCAGTGCTGATAACATGAAAGAAGCAAGCATCATATTTGAGCATGATGAAAAAGTGGCAATAGTAGGAGGTCCTGCAGTTCATAAGGTAAACTCTTTAGTTGAAATGTATATTGACAGATGTATGCGTTCTTATTATGCGGTAGGACCTATAGCCAACAGATATAGAGTTAATAATACTGATATAAAAGAGGGTACAGACAGAGATGTTATTCTTTGCAATTTATTTGTAAGGCGTGATGTATTATTTGAGGCTGGACTTTTTGATGAGAGTTTGTATCCTAATGAAGAAAATGCTTTGATAGACAAGATTCTTTCTCTTGGATATAAATTAATATATAATCCGAAGATAGTAGTAGAGAGACCCCCAAGAGCGAATTTAAAACTCTATATAAAAATGCTTCTTAATTACGGCAGAGGAAGACTGGAACAGCTTTTTAGAGATTTTAACAGTAAAAATTTAATATTTACTTTGCCGGCATTATTTTCGCTCTATATAGTTTTATGTCCGATAATATTTGCATTATACAATATTTTTAAAGTAAACATAATGAAATTTTATTTTCTTCCATTATATGTTTACATAATATTGACAGTATTGGCAGGTTTTATATATGCTGTAAATGATAAAGGATTTATTTATAAAATAATGGGTATTTTCATATATCCTTTTATGTTTTTTGTGACACACTTTTTTTACGGATTTGGATTTTTTTACGGCATTTTAAGAATTGTAACGAAATTTAGAAGAATTGCTAAATTTTCTGTAAAAAAATATAAATCTTTTGGGTAAATTTTGTAAATTTATAACATATAAGGATAATTACATATTGTAAAAATTGCAAAAATGTATAGTCTTTAATTAATTAATTTTTTAGGTTTGTAAAAAAAGAATGAATATTAAATATATACTATTAATTTTAGGCATATGTACAAGCAATTTGTTTTGTATGTATAATTTTAATGAAAATGGAAGTCTTATTCCATTAAATATGATAAGAGTGAATAATTATGTTACCGATATTAATAATATATCCTTTGAAGATTATTCTCCTAATTTAAGTATTTTAGGTTTTCCTATGCTTAGCAGCTTTTTAATAGCTGAAAAGAAGCTGCCTATATTAAGTATTTTCTTAGAGCTTTATCAGTTTATGGGATATACTAAAGAAGTATCTTCTCATGTCAGTCATTTAGGTTTTTTTACTACATTAAAGACTGTAGAGTATTTTTTTGTACAGGGCAGTAAAGATGTATCTGTTTCATTCTCATACTCATCTACAATGAATGTTAATTATAATTCTATGATAAGGGATTTATCTGCTTCATATTCGGACAGAACTTCAGGTACAAGTATGTTATTTTCTTTTAATTTTTATATATGATATTAATAGGATATATTATTTGTTAGAAAATGTTTAAAAATTATAATAAAGTTTGCTTTTTATTAAAATAAATATTTGCAAATTATAATTATTTATGATATATTGTATAGAAAATTATTTTAATTAAAAAAGGTTATATGTGTCTGATATACATGAAATAATTACTCTTGATGGTCCTTCTGGGGCAGGTAAAAGTACAATAGCAAAATTAACAGCGAAGAAATTGTCTTTTAAATATTTAGACACAGGTGCTATGTACAGAGCAGTAACCTTATATATGATTAAACATAATATTAATACAGATAATAACAATGAAGTCATATCCGCTCTTAATAATTTAAATATCAGTTTTGATAATGCTGGAAGAATATATTTAGATAATGAAGATGTAACAGAAGAGATAAGAAGTTCTGAAGTGGTAAATCTAGTATCTAAAGTATCATCTATCAGTGTTGTAAGACAAAATATGGTATCTCTACAGAGAAAAATAGCTGAAGGTGGTAATTATGTAGTAGATGGCAGGGATATAGGCAGTGTGGTTTTCCCTAATGCTAAATATAAGTTTTATATGGACGCTTCTTTAGATGAAAGAGCAAAACGCAGATACAATGAAGAATTATCCAAAGGTAAGACACTTACTTATGAAGAGGTTAGGGAAAGCATAAGAAAGAGAGATGAGTTTGACTCAAATAGAAAAGATAGTCCGCTAGTGGTTCCAGATAATGCATATATTATTGATACTACAAGTATGACTATAGATGAAGTTGCAGAAAAAATCACTAATGTGATTTTAAATAAACAATCTAATTAACAGTTGGATATATTTTTAACCTGTGAAAGTGCAGGAGGGAGAAGGAACAATGGAAGATAATAAAAATCTATCAAATGATGAAATTGAATTTCGTAAGGCTTTAGAGGAAAGTGATAATACTTCTTTGAGCCGAGGAAAAATCATTAAAGGTAAAGTAGTTCAATTTGACGATACAGACGTTTTCATAGATTTTGAATCTAAATCTGAAGGTAAAATTAAAAGAAATGAATTTGATAAAGAACCTATTATTGGTGAAGAAATAGAAGCTATTGTTTCAGGGGAAGATGATAAAGGTTATGTTATTTTATCTAAAAGCGAAATAGATAAGAGAAGATCTCAAGAATTAATAGATAATGCTGTAAAAAATAATAGTACAGTTACTGGTGTTGTTAAAGAGGTTATTAAAGGCGGATTTAAAGTATCTATAATGGGACATCAGGCTTTTTGTCCGTTTTCTCAAATAGATATAGCTAGAGGAATTAAAGAGACTGATTATATAGGCAATGAGTATGAGTTTAGAGTAATTAAGAAAAATGGAAGAGATGTTGTAGTATCAAGAAGAGCTTTGTTAGAGGAAACTCAAAATGCAAGTATAGAAAGTTTCTTAAACAATCTTAAAGAAAATGATATTATTAATGGTAAAGTAAAAAATATAGAAAAATTCGGTGCTTTTATAGAAATAACTCCCGGATTTGATGGTTTTCTTGCCATACCTAATATGTCTTGGGATAAAGTTATTAATCCTAAATCTATAATATCCAAAGGTGAAGAGAGAATGTTTAAAGTTCTCCATATTGATAAAGAAAACAGAAAAGTTGATTTAGGTATTAAGCAGCTTGATGAAGATCCTTGGGGTAAATTTGTAGAACAATACCATATAGGTGATGTTATTCAAGGTGAAGTTACTAATGTTAAAAAATTCGGTGCTTTTGTTAAAGTTGCTGATGGTATAGAAGGTTTAGTTCATGTTTCTGATTTAAGCTGGAATTCACATGTTAATAATCCTAATGATTTCGTTAAAAAGGGTGCTTTCTTAGAATGTAAAATACTTGATATGGATGCAGCTGAAAGAAAACTTACTTTGGGATTAAAACAAGTAAAAGAAAATCCTTGGGATACTGTTGAAAAAGATTTCCCTGTAAAATCAAGCGTAAAATGTAAAGTAAAAAGAATAATAAAAAACTTTGCTGTATTTGAACTTCCTAATGGTTTGGAAGGAATATGCGATATAAGCGATTTTGATTGGAGAAATAATATAGTTAATATGAAAGACTATATTAAAGAGGGTGAAGATGTTAATATGGTTATCATGTCTATAGACAGAGATAAACAAAGAATTAAATTAAGCTACAAACATACTAAAGAAAGTCCTTGGAGATTATTTGAAAAAGCTCATCCTCAAGGTTCTATAGTTGATGGTACTGTTAAAGCTATAGTTGATTCTGGTGCTATTGTTTCTTTGGAAGATGACTTGGAAGGATATATGCATGTTTCTCAGGTTGAAATTCCTAAAGGAAGTACTTTAGAAGAAGTTGTTAAAGTTGGTGAAACTTATCCGTTTGTTGTAAGAGAAGTTAATCAAAGTAAAAGAAGAATATCTCTTTCAAGAAGAGAGTATATGGAAGCTCAAAACAAAAAAGAAACTCAAAATTATATTTCTAAAGCAGAACCTACTTCTTTAACTTATAATCCTTTTGATAATATAAATAATTAAAACAGAAGATAAATAAAAAATAAATTATAAAATCCTAATATTATAATAGCTTTATTATGATATTAGGGTTTTTTATTACATTTTTTGTTTTGGAAATGTTTTTAATATTATCTAACTTGATGCAATATTGACAGCAATATTTTTTTATATATAATTATTATAAAAATGCTTAATTTCATTTTGCATAATTTTTTATAAAGGGCTAAATTATGAAAAGACTTCTTATCATATCATCAGAATACACAGGTCATGGACATAAAAGTGTTCATACAGCAATAGTGCAGGGTTTTGAAAAATTGTATAAAGATAAAATAGAATGCAAAGTTATTAATGGATTTAAATTAGGCGATTTGGAGCTTATGGCTACAGAAAGACTTTATAATGTATGCATAAAATATTTTCCCAATATGTGGGGCAAGTTTTTTAATCTTTCTAATAATGACAGTACTTCTGTAAATAAAAAGATATCTAGGAAAATAAGACGAAGATTTTTAAAAAAAATAGAACAATACAATCCAGATTTAATTTTAAGTGTGCATCCGTTATTTAATGGAAGTGTGCTTAATCTTTTGCAAAAATATAAACCAGAGTTAAAATTATATACTTTAATAACAGATATAGTAAGTGTAACACATATATGGCTTGATAATAGAGTAAGCAAAGTAATAAGTCCTTCTATAGAGGCTGCAAATTTTATTGTAGAAAATGGTATAGATAAAGATAAAGTCATGACATTCGGTATACCTACAAGAATTAATTTTGATTCGCCTTGTAAAACTATAGAAGAGGTTAGAGCATCAACAAATTTGAATGGTAAATTGAGAGTACTTTTGTTAAATAATTCGGAAAGATCTAAGAGAATATATTATATAATAAGAAAACTGCATGAAAAATATGACTGTGATGTTACAGTGGTATGCGGAAGAAATAAAAATAATTATAGAAGAGTTAAATACAGATTAAGAAATTACAAAAAAGAAGTAAACTTAATAGGATATTCCAAAGAATTATTTAAGTTATTCCATGAAAATGATATTTTAATTACAAGATGCGGTTCTTTGTCTGTAGTTGAAGGTATAAATTGTTTAATACCTATAGTATCTATGGGGGCATTGAAAGGGCAGGAGGAAGGAACTCCTATATACTTGGAAGAAAATGGTTTGGGATACAATACTGTTTCTACTGATGATATATTTAATAAAATAGATTATCTTCTTGAAAACGGCAGAGAGAATCTTCTTAAAACTAGAGAAAATCAGTTTAATTATTACGGAAGAGATGCTAGAGAAAAAACAGTTAATTTCATTGCTGAGGAACTTCTTAAAGATGAAAAATAATATTATCTAAATCATAGAGGAAAAAAATTGATTAGTAATAAAAAAATGAAAGAATTACTTTCTGATATAGACTTATCTAATATAGAATTAAAAAATTATTATTCTGTATTTGAAAGGGTAAATTCTAATAATGAAAAGTATTGGGTTATAAGCAATGAAACAGACTGCAGTATGTGTTCTGTTGTTTCTAAAGAAATAAACTTAACAAATTTTGAATGGGATAATAATGAAATATATATAGCAAACAGCAGAGATATAAAGCAGGTTTTAAATTTATCTTTAAAAATGTTTATGTCTTTGAAAAAGATTCTTGAAGAAAATTATCCATATCAGGTATTTGATTTGATATTATCTATATCAGATAGTAAAGATAATATTCCAGCAAGTGCTAATATAAGGTTTTATGCTGTTAGAGATGGTTTTAGAATAGTTGATATTGAAAATATTGAAAATTCTAAATCAGATGCTCTTTTAATAGAAATTGTTAATAATAATTAAATATATTGCTTATCAAAATAAATAATTGATGTAATTTTTTTTACTCAAATCATTTTATAAACATTATTAAAATACTATATAGTTCTATATATTGAAAAATTAATAAATGCACTTGATATTTATTTAGCAAAATGTTATAATTATCTAACATTGAAGGTTGTAAAATAGATTAATGTGAATGTTCATATTTTTTCTATTTTCTATAATAAATTGCAAATTAGATAATAGGAGAATCAAAATGGCAGATAAGACAATATGTTTCTGTATGGCAGTAACTGAAAAACAGATTAGAGATGCTATCAAATCAAAAAAATTAACAACAGTAGAACAAGTTTCTGAAGCTACTAAAGCAGGTACAGGCTGCGGCGGCTGTCAGGAAGCTATCAAACAAATCTTAAATGAAATGAATAAATAAATTTCTTAAAAATAAAAAAATTATATTTATTTTATATCCCAATATAAATTAATATATTTTATGTATATTAATAATTAACTTAGATGGAGGTAGGAACATGTGGGAATATACAGATAAAGTAAGAGATCATTTTATTAATCCTAGAAATGTAGGAGAAATAGAAAATCCGGATGCAGAGGCTATGACTGGAAGTATAGTCTGCGGAGATGCATTGAAATTAACATTAAAAATAGACAAAGACACCGATAAAATATTGGATGCCAAATTCAAAACTTTCGGCTGTGCTTCTGCTATAGCAAGCAGCAGTATTCTAACTGAGATGATCAAAGGAAAAACTCTTGATGAAGCTGCTAAAATTACAAATAAAGATATAGCTATGGAGCTTGGCGGACTTCCGGAAGAGAAAATGCATTGTTCTGTTATGGGAATGGAAACTTTGGAAAAGGCTATTAATAATTATAGGGGAATTGATACCAAAGAAGATGAGCATGATGAAGGTGCTATTATTTGTAAATGTTTTGGTATAACAGATACTAAAATAAAAAGAGCTATAAGAGAAAATAAATTAAAAACTGTAGAGGAAATAACTTTTTATACTAAAGCAGGCGGCGGATGCGGAGCTTGTAAGGTTAAACTTGAGGATATCTTAAATGAAGAGCTTGCTGAGATGGAAAGAGAAGCTAAAAATGCTCCTATGACTACAGTACAGAAAGTTAAAAAAATCGAAGAGGCTTTGGAAAGAGTTATTAATCCTATGCTTAGAACAGACGGAGGAAGCTGCAGACTTGTAGATGTTGACGGCAATAAAGTAATGATAGAGTTTAAAGGAGCTTGTTCTTCATGTGCTTCTTCTAAAAATACTTTGAAAGGTTTTGTTGAGCCTAAGATTAAAGAGCTTGTACATAAAGATTTGGAAGTTGTAGGCGTTTGATGGGAGGGTATATATGTCAGATAAAAAAATAATATATTTAGATAACAATGCTACAACTAGAGTTTATGAAGAAGTATTAGATGCTATGCTTCCTTATCTTAAAGATCAGTATTTTAATCCTTCAAGTATGTATACTCCTGCTGGAGCTGTACATAAAGAAATGGAGAAAGCAAGAGAACAGGTTGCTGATTTTTTGGGCTGCGAGCCTATTGAAGTATGCTTTGTATCATGCGGAAGTGAAGGCGATAATATGGCAATTAGAGGAACTATAGAAGCATATCCTACTAAGAATCATATTATTACTACAAAAGTTGAACACCCTGCTGTTATAGAGACATGCAAATCTTTAGAGCGTCATGGATACAGAGTTACTTATCTTTCGGTAGATAATGACGGAAATATAGATATTAATGAATTGAAAAGTGCTATTAATGAAAACACTGCAATAGTATCTATAATGTATGCCAATAATGAAACTGGTGTAATTTTTCCTATAAAAGAGATTGGAGAGATAGTAAAAAATGCAGGTGCTGTATTTCATGTAGATGCTGTTCAGGCTGCAGGAAAACTTCCTCTTAATATGAAAGATGAGCCTTACATCGACATGCTTACTATAGCAGGGCATAAAATACATGCTCCTAAAGGTATAGGTGCTTTATATATAAAAAATGGTACTAAATTAAGAACTGTTCAGACAGGCGGGCATCAGGAGAGAGGACGCCGTGCTGGTACTGAAAATGTGCCTTATATTATTGGTTTAGGTAAAGCTGCTTCTATGGTTAAAGCTGAGCTTCCAAGATTTATTGAACACACTTCAAAACTTAGAGATACTTTAGAGGCAGAGGTATTAAAAAGAATAAGTGATGTAAAAATAAACGGAAGAGGTGCTAATAGAGTAAGCAATACTGCAAATATAAGCTTTAAAAATATAGAAGGTGAAGCTATACTTCTTTTACTAGATGGATATGGTATTTGTACTTCAAGCGGAAGTGCATGTTCATCTGGTACATTAGAGCCTTCTCCAGTACTTCAGGCTATGGGAGTGCCTTTTGAGTATGCTCATAGTTCTACAAGATTTTCTATGTCTTTGGATAATACCATGGAAGAGATGATGTATACTGCTGATGCTATAGAAAAAATAGTTGCAAGACTTAGAGATATATCACCTTATAAAGATTAAGATTTTATATTAAAAGAAATTATAAGCCTATTATAGTTATTATAATAGGCTTTATTTTTTATATATATACCTAAACAAATACAGTTTGTCAAAAAATAAATTTTTTAAATTTTGATATTTGCTGGGCTTCACAGTTATGCCTCGCTCTGCGTGCCTTCGGTAGCGAAAGGCTATATTTAATAATATATTCTACATATAAAATATAAATTAGTACTATTTAATAATAATTTTAATACTTGCACTTTCGCGAAGCGTATCCGAGCTTGTCGAGGATATGAGGTTCTTTGACGAAGTCTGCCTGCGACCGAAGGAAGTACTGTTAAGTATGGTGTGCGGCGGGAAAAAGTTGAATAAAAAAATTGACAAACTTAAAAATTTTCAGTATATCTAATTAATTTTCTAAACAATGAAAAATAACTATATTTTAATTGAATTATTTTTCTTTAATAATTATTAAATATTGCTATTGATTAATATGCAGTTAGTTATATAATATTATCGTTAAAAAATAATAACTATACGTACTATATCTAAAGAGGATAAAATATATGACTACTGCAGAAAATGATATATCATTTCATAAACAAAATAGAAATTTTATAATAAGCGGAGAATTAGCTTTAATCATTGTTGTTATTATTAATAGTTTTGGCGTAGTTTTAATGCTTTATTCAGGTTCTGGAATATCAGCTATTTCAAGTGTACCTTATGCATTTTCAGAGGTAATAACAAATATATCTCTTGGTACTTTTACATATATTTTTTAGGGTATATTGGTATTAGTACTTATGATACTTAGAAAAAAGTTTGTAGGCGAATATTTATTTAGTTTTGTAGTAGTTTTTTGTTTCGGTAAATTTATTGATATACATGAACTATGGATAAGTCATTTGCCATTAACTATTACATATAGAATAATATATTTCGTAATAAGTTATTTTCTTTTATGTTTTGGCATAGCTTTATCAAATAGATGCAAACTTCCTATTATACCTACTGATTTATTTCCTAGGGAGCTTTCAAATATAATAAGTGTTCCATATTCTAAAGTAAAGATAATTTTTGATGTAACTTGTCTTTTAACTACAGCGGTAATTACATTTGTATTTTTAGGTCATATAAAAGGACTTGGAATAGGTACTGTACTTGCTGCTTTTACAATGGGAAAAGTTATAGGAATTATGGGACAGTATATGGATAAAAAAATAGAATTTGTATCTTTAATAAAACAGAAATTTAATATTGATAAATAGAATTAAGATTAATAAATATAAAAATGATGATAAATTAGAATAGTTTATAAATATTGCAGTTTTTATGAAATCATTATAGATAGATTTGTGCTGATTTCAAAGTTATATTATAATTGTTATCATATGAAAATTATTTATCTTTATTTATTCTTATTACTTTAGGAGATTTGCTTCTTCTAACATAAGTTCTTTTTTTAGTGCTTTTATTATTTTTGAAATTGGCTTCTGTAATACTCATATTATTTTGATTATTATCATTTTTTATATCTTCATTATTTTCTATTTCATTAATTTTATCACTTTCTATTTCGAGTATAGTATTTTTTATTTTTTCTATTTTCCAATCAAGATCATTTTCTTTTTCATGTATAACTGGTATTATTAATTGATTGAGATTATCTTTATCAAAATATACTCCTGAGTTTTTTGTGTTTATAAGCTCTATAAGTTTATTAGTGTCTATTTTAGAATATTTATCAAGTTTTAAATATATATTATACTGACCTTCCATTACAGATAATACTCTTATTCTTTTTAATATTACTTTAAGTCTTGCTATATCAAAAATATCTTCTAATTCTTTCGGTAGCTTGCCGTATTTATCAATCATATAATCTTTAGCATAGTCAATATCTTCATTATCCTGAGAACGCATTATAAGTTTGTATGCTGATATTTTCTCTTTTGAATCTGCTATATAGGAATCTGGTATAAAGAGATTATGTTTTAAATCTATGACTGTATCGAATGTAACTTCTTTAATCTCGCCTTTATATTCATTTGTAGCCTCTTCAAGCATTTGAGTATAAAGTTCATAACCAACCTGATATATCATACCAGACTGTTCTTTACCTAATATATTACCAGCTCCTCTAATTTCTAAATCACGCATAGCTATTTTAAAACCAGCTCCTAAATCTGTATGTTCTGATATAGCTTCGAGCCTTTTATAAGCAACTTCTGTTAATGCCAAGTCGCTAGGATAAAACATATAAGCATAAGCCTCCCTGTCGCTTCTTCCTACACGTCCTCTTAACTGATAAAGCTCTGATAAACCTAATCTGTTGGCATTGTCTATTAATATGGTGTTGGCATTAGGTATATCTATTCCGTTTTCTATTATTGTGGTTGAAACTAAAATATCATATTTATGATTAATAAAATCTTCCATTATTTTTTCTAACTGATGCCCTGTCATTCTTCCATGTGCTACGCATATACGTGCTTTAGGACATAGTTTTTTTATCATCAATGCAAATGATTCTATAGTGTCTATTCTGTTGTATAGATAAAATACCTGACCTTCTCTTTTAAGCTCTCTTTCTATTGCATTTACAACTGCCTCTTCGCTAAACTCTGTAACAAAAGTTTTTACTGGTATTCTGTTTAGAGGAGGAGTTTCAATAATACTTATATCTCTTATTCCAGTTAAAGCCATATTCAAAGTTCTAGGTATAGGAGTAGCTGATAGAGTGAGAACATCTGTTTCTAATCTTAATCTTTTCAAAGCCTCTTTATGCTTAACTCCGAAACGCTGCTCTTCATCTATAACTATAAGTCCTAAATTTTTAAACTCTATATCATTAGATAAAAGCATATGAGTACCTACTATCAAATCGCAGGAGCCTGTTTTTAATAATTCTTTATTTCTTTTAGCCTGCTTACTTGTAACAAATCTATTTAAAACTTCTATTCGTATAGGAAAATCTTCAAATCTTTTTTTGGCATTATTATAATGCTGCTGTGAAAGTATAGTAGTAGGGCATAATATAGCACATTGTTTACCAGCCATTATAGCTTTAAATACAGCTCTGAATGCCACTTCTGTTTTACCGAATCCCACATCTCCGCATACAAGCCTATCCATCATCTTGCCGCTTTCCATATCTTCTTTTATATCATTTATAGCCCTTAATTGATCAACAGTCTCTTCATATTTAAACGAAGCCTCAAAATCGTCCTGCCACTGAGTATCAGCACCATAAACATTTCCCTGAATATTAGACCTTATAGCATAAAGTTTTATTAACTCTCTTGCAGTAGCTAGTGCATCTTCTCTTGCCTTACTCTTTATCTTATCCCAAGCACTTCCGCCAAGCTGAGTTAATTTAGGAGCTTCTCCATGACCTGATATGTATTTCTGTACAAAGTTCATCTGCTCAACAGGTATATACAGTTTATCACCCTTAGCATATTCCAAAGTGATATAGTCTTTTTCTTTTCCGTTGGATAATTTTCTTGTTAATCCTAAATACTTTCCTATACCATAATTTACATGCACAGCATAATCGCCTACATTCAAATCAACAAATGTTTCTATTAGATTTTTATTTACTTTAGGTATTTTTCTTACCTTTTTTCTTTTTCTTCCGAATACTTCCCAATCAGCTATAAATATAGTTTTTATGCTGTCTTTTATAAATCCTGAAGAAGCCTGAGCTGTTATAATATAAAAATTATTTTCATTTTTTGAATAGTCTTCTTTTTCTTCCGATATGTTTTCTTCTGATATGCTGTTTTTATCTTCTAAAATTATCTCTTTATGATTTTCTTCTTCAGTATTTTTTATTTCTTCTCTTTTATTATCATCATTTTCTTTTTTATCAGCATCTTTATCAATATCTTCTTTAACACTTTCTTTGTTATTCTCATCTTCTTCTGCTGATATAATTATAGGAGATAAATCCTGCATTATTTTATAGAATCTTAAAGCCTGATCATAATGCCCTGTAGAGAGAATTATTAAATAGTCTTTTTTTCTGTATTCTTTAACATAATCAAGAAAGTCTGTTAATCTTGATTTGAAAGAAACACCTTCTAAAAAATTAAATTTATATATATCAATATCAGTTATAAAAGGCGATATATTAATTGACTTTTTTACTATTTCATTAAAATAATCATTATTAATATATAATTTTTCAATATCTCCTATTAGAGAAAATATATTATCTATATCATTAAAATTTTCTCTTATAGTGTCAAGTATTGTTATTAATTTTGTTTTTAATTTTAATGCATCATCTATAAATACATATCCGTAATCAAAATAATCAAATATAGTTTCTAAATTTGAATAAAACATAGGAAGCAGATTCTCGCTTCCAGCAAAATATTTTCTTTTTATTATATTATCTTTAATTTCATCTTCTGTACTATTTTTATTTAAAAAAACTTCTACATCTTCATCGCTGTAAATAACTTCACGTACTGGATAAATTATTATATTATCAATACTTTTAAATGATCTTCCGTCTTCTATATTAAAAAGTCTTATACTTTCAATCTCATCATCAAACATTTCTATTCTTATAGGGTTATCATATTCTACAGAAAATATATCAACTATACTTCCTCTAACAGATGCCGTACCTTTTTCAGCGACTTCTCTCTCTATAACATATCCCAAATCATATAATTTTAATCTTAAATTATCCAAATCTAATTTATCACCTATATGAAGCTCTATATAAAGTTTTTTAAGGTCTTCTCTGTTTGCTATTTTTCTTGTTACAGCATTTATAGTTGTTATTATAATGCAATGCTCTTTATTTATTAATCTGTATAAAATATTTATTCTATCCTGAGCTATATCGGTTATAGGAGACATTTTTGTAAAGGGCACAGTATCATAATCTGGAAAATAATAATTAGGTATGTTATAAAAGTTTAATGATTGGCTAAGCAGCATTGCCTCGCTTTCATTTTCTTTTATTATCAAAATACTGTTTTTTTGAAAAAGTGCTGCAAATAATAAGGCATCGCTTCCGCCTTTAAGCCCTGTTATACTTTTTGTATTTTCTATATCAAAATTTAAATACTCTTCACTTTTAGTAAATCTTTCTATTAATATGTCTGATATGGTTTTACTGCTGTACATGATGTTTTTACCGCTTATAAAAGGTATAAAATATTTTCATATAAATATAAATAATATTCTATTAAATAGCAATAGCTTATAATAAAAGATTTTAGTATATACTGTAACGATTTCATTTTGTCAACGGATGTACATTATATAGAATTATCAACTTTTTTGCCGCACACACCATACTTAACAGTACTTCCTTCGGTTGCAGGCGGGCTTCGCTAAAAGTTTTTGCCAACACCACATGCGGACTTCGTCGGCACGTTTCGCGAAAAATGCAATTACTAGAATTTTATATTTTAAATATATGTATTAAATGTGTGGTAATACCCGAAATTTGGGCTACACCTTGCCTACGGCACGCAGATCGAGGGTACAGCGTATGGTTCTTTTATACCACGTCACGGGCGGACAGGCGTTACAAAAGAACTGTGGGTGCTGCGTAGCACACAGAGTGGTAGGCAAAGCCCTGCAATATTTTCAATATTAAAAAAATAATTTTTGAAAAATTATAGTCATTTAGGTATATATAAGGTTCTTTAGTACATGTAAAAAGTGTTAATTATAAATAATATTTGTTTTGAAACTAGTCTATTATTATGTTTTATTGTATTATCAAATTAAATTTTTTGTTTATATTCGTTTATAAATAATTTTTTAATCTATTCATTATTAATGTCGAGAATTTGTCAAAGAGGTATCTTATGATAAGACTATATAGCGTATCAATTTTTTTATTTTTAATAACAGCATGTGCTTCTAATGATAAAGTGGCAGACAGCAATTATAATAATGTTTGGATAAAAAAAGTTCGAGGAAAAAGTGTAATGGCACCAAACGGATATTTGTATACTTTTAAAGAAAATGGAAATGTTGAATACAAAATTAATGGTATGGTAAGAGGTAAAGGTGTATTTTTATATGCAGAAACTGCTACTAATGCCTATTATTATGAAAAAATGCCTTTGAGTTATGTGGCTTATGGTGTAAGAGATTCTATACCAAATACTAATGTAAATATGTTTGTCGGCTTTGTACTTGATGATAACGGAAAAATAAAAATGACTTCAGGATATACTAAAGAATATCAAAACAGATTAGCTGATTGGAAAAAGAGTAATTTAACTATATATAATACTTTACGTGAAGGTAAAGATATGTCTGAGTATCCGATACCGTATGTAGAAGAGGTTAATACTTTAAATTTAATAGAGTTTGGAGTATTAAGATAATATATTAATATCTTTTATTAATAAATAAATCACAAGATCAAATTCTAAATAAATACTTATATTTATTATTTTATCCTATATAAAAATTCATTTTGACAATTATAATTATTTGTATTATATTATAAAAACATATTTATAAATAATTATAGTAGGATTTAGTTATGTTTTATTTACAAAAAGAAAGTGAATTTAGAGATGAATATAAAGACGTTGCTTTTATAATAGGCTCTCCAGACCTTTTAGGTGCTAAAACAGAAGATGATGATAAAATAAATGTTCTTATTATATGTATTGCATATAAAGATATGGAGACTAATTATATAGAAAAAAATAAAAAAATACTTGTTAGAATGAAAATAGATGAAAAAGAAATGGATTATTATAAATCTATTCTTAAGAGAGAGTCTCTTGTAAAATTAAAGGTAAGATATGAAAAAGAGCAGGGAGAGGAATTAGCAGAGTTTTTACTTGCAGATATTATAGATAGTAATTACAAAGATGAAGATTTAACTCCTATACTTAAGGAATATTTAGAGCCTATTTATTATAAAGATGAAGTTTTGGGTGATTTTTTGTATAACAGAATGCTAGGTTCTTTTGATAAAGAGTTTGATTGGGTTAACAATAGAAAAGTGCTTATAGCTTTTGACGATGCTGATGAATACTATAAAGAAAGGGCTGTTAATTTTATTAGAAATATACTTTCTGATATAGAATATTGGAATAAGAAGATTAAGGAATACTCAGCAAGAAGTATAGTTAATCAAGGCAATAAGGCTGCCTCAAAGAGAGGGGAAAATACTGTTGATGAAAATGAATTTGTTAAAGAGTTTTCTAATAAAATAGATCTTATTGAAATTATAATACATCAAGAGGATAATTATATTAATTACAGATTGGGTAATAAAAAAGTTTTTCCTTTTGATGTTATTGTTGAAGGTAATTTAAAAGGAAAATTTAAAAATGCATTTGTAAGTCAATTCTAATAATTAGGCTATGAATGTATAAAATGTACAATATATTTAATAATAGTTATAGTATATAATAACTATTATTAATAAATATCTTTAATTATAATATTGACATTTTTTTGTCATATAAGTAAAATATTTGTAAAAATAAATTAGTAATATATAGGAAAAGATTAGTTTTTGGATTTAGTATCATTATGATGAGAAATGTTATAAAGTCTAAGATACACAGACTTACGGTAACAAGAACTGATTTAAATTTTAAAGATTCAATAACAATAGATGAAGCCTTGATGGATAAAGCTGATATACTGGAAGGGGATAGGGTATCTGTTGTTAATTTGAGCAATGATAAAAGGTTTGAAACACTTGCTGTTAAAGGTATACGCGGTACAGGAATTATAGGTATTAATGGAGATAATGTTCATTATGCCAAAAAAGATGATACTATAATAATACTTTCTTACGGACATGCGGCTGAGGATAGTATAAATAACTTTAAAACTAAAGTAATATTTGTAAATATGAAAAATTTTATAATAGATTGAAATAACTTAATTTAGGAGAGATATTATGGAAAAAATTTTCAAAGCTGGTATTGATATAGGATCAACTACTGCTAAAATGGTTGTATATGATGATAAAAATAATATGATATTTAAAACTTATGTAAGACATAATGCTGACATAAAAGATACATTATTATCCATACTAGAAAATCTTCAGGCTATGCATGGAGATTTAACTCTTGCTTTATCTATGACAGGTACTGCAGGTATGGGGGTATGTGAAAAGACTGGCATTAGTTTTGTACAGGAAGTAATTGCTTCTTCAACTGCTATTAGAAAGATTTATCCTTACGGAAGGACATTAATTGATATAGGAGGAGAAGATGCAAAGATTATAGTATTTGATGATAATTTTAAAGCTGATATCAGAATGAACGGCAACTGTGCAGGAGGTACAGGGGCATTTATAGATCAGATGGCTACACTTCTTAATGTTCAGCCTTCTGAGCTTTCTACATTGGCAGAAAAATCAACTTCTATTTATCCTATGGCAAGCAGATGCGGAGTATTCGCTAAAACAGATGTACAGACACTTATAAGCCGTGATATTCCAAAAGCTGATATTGCTAAAAGTATATTCCAAGCTGTAGCGGTTCAGACAGTTAATACTTTGGCTAAAGGTTTTGAAATAAAACCTAAGATATTATTTACAGGCGGTCCTTTAACTTTCCTTCCAGAATTAAGAAGAACATTCCTATCACTTTTAAATGCCACCGAAGAAGATATGTATACAGTTGAACACCCAGAATTAACTGCTGCAATAGGTGCTGCTTTCGGAGAAAAGGAAGATCAGACTATAATAAAAGTTTCTGAGTTTACAAGATTAGTTGAAAATATTTCTGCTGAAGTAAAAATAACTAATTCAAAACATAGAGAAGCATTATTTACAAGTCAGGAAGAATATGATAATTGGAAAGAAGAGCATAGTAAAGATAAAGTAAAATCTGCTGATGTATCTACAGTTAATGGTAAAAATACATTCTTAGGTATAGACTCAGGCTCTACTACCACAAAAATAGTTATTATTGATGAAGACGGACAGGTTGTTTTAAGACATTACAGAAACAATAACGGTAATCCAGTAGGTGCTGTTACTGAAGGTCTTACAGAGATAAAAAAAGAATTAGATGAAAAAAATATTAATATAAATATAGCAAGAACTGCTGTTACAGGATACGGAGAGGACTTGATAAAAGCAGCATTCAATATGGACGAGGGTATAGTAGAGACTATGGCTCATTACAGAGGTGCTAAGGCTTTTGATAAAGATGTGAGCTTCATACTTGATATAGGCGGACAGGATATGAAGGCTATATTCATTAAAGACGGTATTATAGAAAATATTGAAATTAATGAGGCTTGTTCTTCAGGCTGCGGTTCATTCATAGAAACATTTGCACGCGGAATGGGGTATAAAGTAGCTGATTTTGCCAATATCGCATGCGAATCTGCAAGTCCTTGCGATTTAGGAAGCCGCTGCACAGTATTTATGAATAGTAAAGTTAAACAGTCTTTGAGAGAAGGCTCTTCTGTTGCAGATATTTCTGCAGGATTAGCTAAAAGTGTTACATTAAACTGTTTTACTAAAGTATTAAAGATTACTGACACTTCTATTTTAGGAGATCATATAGTTGTTCAGGGCGGTACTTTCAAAAACTCTGCTGTTCTTCGTTCTGTAGAAAAGTTCTTAAATAAAAAAGTTATTCGCCCAGATATATCCGAGCTTATGGGAGCATACGGCTGTGCATTGCTTGCCTTAGATACTTATAACACTAAAGAAGAAGATACTACTTTTATAGGTTTGGATAATTTACAGGAAGCTAATGATTATGAAAGAAAACAGCTTACTTGTAAAGGCTGCGAAAACCTTTGTACTGTTACAAGATTAAAATTCAAAGATAATAAATCATTCTATACTGGAAATAAATGTGAGAGAATATTCACCAATAAAGGAAACAAAGAAAGAAATTACGGAATGGATATTACTCAGAAAAAACTTTCTCTTCTTTTCGACAGACCTTTAGCTCCAGCATCAGATGAAATAAAAGGTACTATTGGTATACCTCGCGTACTTAATATGTATCAAAACTTCCCATTCTGGGCTACTATACTTGTAGAATGCGGATACAGAGTACAATTATCTTCACCTTCTAGTATGGCTATAGCAGAAAAAGGTTCTGGTACTGTTATGAGCGATAATATATGTTTCCCTGCTAAAATAGCTAACGGACATATATATGATTTGATAGAATCTAAAGTAGACAGAATATTCTATCCTTCTGTTGTACTTGAAAAAAGCGAAGATGACGGAAGTGCCAATAGCTATAACTGCCCAGTAGTAACAGGATATCCAGATGTAATAGACAGTTCTATAAGTCCATTGACTAAATACGGCATACCTTTTGATGCTCCGACAATTTCTTTCTTGAATGAAGATTTATTATACAAAGGCTGTAAAGCATATTTTGTTAAAGGACTTGGTATAAACAAAAAAGATTTTGACAGAGCTTTCAAAATGGCTTTGCAGGAGCAGGTAAGGGTAAAAAATGAATTAAAGGCTGAAGGCAAAAAGATAATAGAACATGCCAAAGAAACTCAGACACCTACTATACTTATAGTAAGCAGACCTTATCATATTGACCCATTAATCAATCATAAAATACCAGAAACTATTGCTTCATTTGGTATCAACGTACTTACAGAAGACGGACTTGATATTAATGATACTAGTCTTGGCGATGTGCAGGTATTAACTCAGTGGTCTTATCCTAATAAAATGTTTAAAGCTGCTTTATGGGCTTGCCAGCAAAAAGATATGAAACTTGAAGTAGTTCAGATTAACAGTTTCGGATGCGGTCCTGATGCTACTACTTCAGATGAGATAAAATCTATACTTAATGCTTATGGAAAAAATCCTACTTTGGTAAAAGTTGATGAAATATCAAGTCCCGGAAGTATCAGATTAAGGATACGTTCTATGATAGAAAGTATGAGAATGAAAGGCGATTTCACTGTTAGCGATAAACCTAATAGAACTATCATTAAAAGATATGAGAAAAATGACAGACGTGCAATACTTGTACCTAAATTCGGTCAATTCTATGATCCTATGATTTTAACTCTATTAGAAAGAAGCGGATATGATACAATTCCTCTTCCAGAACCAGATGTTGAATCAGTTGAACTTGGTTTAAGATATGCAAATCAGGATATATGTTACCCTGCTACTATTGTTATAGGAGATATTATAAGAGCTGTACAAAGCGGTAAATATGATCCTAAAAATATAGCTGCAGGTATTACTCAGACAGGCGGACAATGCCGTGCTAGTAACTATGCTTCTCTTATAAAAAGAGGATTAATCAATGCAGGTTATCCGGATGTTCCAGTAGTAACTGTAGGGCTTACTGTTATTAATGATCAGCCAGGTTTTGAGCTTTCAAAAATTGATTTGATGAAAGAAGGTATTATAGCTATGCCTTATGCTGATGCTATATCTACAATGTATTATTACACAGCAGCACGCGAAGTAAAAAGAGGCGAATCTTTGGCACTTGCTAATAAATATATAGCTTTACACCCTAAAGATTTTGCTCTTAAAGCTACTGATAAATTATTGAAACAGGCTGTTGCTGAGTTTAATGCTATTGAAACTAATGATGATTTAGAGCTTCCTAAAGCTGGTTTGGTAGGCGAGATTTATGTAAAATATAATAAATTTGCTAATGGTGATGTTTGCGATTGGCTTATGTCTAAAGGAGTAGAGGTAATAGTTCCTCCAGTATTTGATTTCTTCGTACAAAAAGTTATAAGCGAACAGGTAAACAAAGAAACTAATGCAAGAGATGTATCATTCCTTGGATATTATGGTTCTAAACTTTCAGAAAAAGTTATTGATGTAAGGGTAGATTCTATCAATCAGATAATGTCAAAATTCAAAGGTTTCAGACCTGCTCATCATATACGCCAAATAGCTGAGAATGCTGCTAAAGTTACTGCTATGACTAACCAATTCGGAGAGGCTTGGCTTTTACCTGGTGAAATAGCTACTTTTGCTGAAGAGGGTGTTAATAATGTACTTTGTTTGCAGCCTTTTGGTTGTATTGCTAATCACATCATAGCACGCGGTATTGAAACCAGACTTAAAACTAGATATCCTAATTTGAATCTTCTTTATTTGGATATGGATGCTGGTGCTAGTGAAGTTAATACTATAAACCGTTTAGAGTTTTTCGTACGTTCTGCTAAAGACAGTATGAATAGTGTAATGGTTGAAGAAAGTATAAAAGATGAAATAGGTGCTTATGCTAAATAATTAGTATTAGTTACTTAAAAAATAAAAAATTTTAATAATAAAGGCTTGCAGATTATGATAATTTGTGAGCCTTTTTTATTGCATACACTGAAATGATTTTATATATTTTTGTAAATGTATTATAATTTTTTTGCTGTAATAAAAAGATTACAATCTTATAAGTATATGCATTAAATGTAAAGTAATACTGCCGTAACTGTATGCTTTGAGAGGCTAATCCAACAATTATAAATAAAATTACTTTTGAAACAAGTATATTTTATAATTATATTGCTTTGTCTTAAATGTATCATTCACTAAAATTTTATTATAATAAATTTAAAATAATGTATAAAAATACATTATGAATACTTGTAATTAACTCAAATTTAGTATATATAGTATTCTTATACAGTGTAAAAATATACTGTTTTAGGAGTTCTAATATGAAGAAATTTCAAAGCAATATTTATTACAAAAAAATAATAAAAAATATATTGGATAATATAGGGGAGGACGATTATTTCTATAATAAAAGAACTAATTGGGAGGAGTGGGTTATAATGCGTGTTGATATTAATAATGCTATAAGCAAATTAGATGATATTGACATTTCTAATTATAATCAGGAAGTTTTGGATAGCATATTAAATATATTAAAGGAGTATTAATAATAATGTGTAATTTATGTCCTAAATATGACACCTGTAAAAAACTTTGTAATGATGTTTTGAAAGAAATTAATAAGAGTTTGGGTACTAGAAAAGTTAATTCTGATAGAATTGATAGCAGAGAAACAGTATTAACTAATGATGATTTGGATAATATACTTTATTCAAATGCCCTAACAGAAAGCGAGTACAGCAGGGTATCAAATTTGATAATAGCAATACTTACACCAAAGCAGAAAAAGGTAATGAAGCTTTTCTCTGAAGGCAAAACTCAAGAAGAGTTAGCAGTTATGCTTAATGTAACACAGTCGGCAGTATCTCAGTATTTGACAGCTATAAAAAAGGAGATATCAAGGCAGTTTAATATGGTTATTAATGCATAGAAATAATTAGTTGTTAAAATTAAAAGGGAGGCACTCATTTTAAGAGCGTCTCCCCTTTATATGGTTAATATTACAAAACTAATTGAATATTAATTATTGTAATAATCTAAGAGCACCTTGTGGTAACTGATTAGCTTGAGCAAGCATAGACAAGTTAGCTTGGTTAAGAATTTGGTCTTTAGCAAGTTTAACTGATGCTTCAGCCATATCTGTATCACGGATTCTGCTTTCAGAAGCCTGCATGTTTTCGAATCCAACCATTAAGCCTTGAGCTGTCATTTCTAATCTGTTTTGATAAGCACCTAAGTCAGATCTTTGTTTTAATACTTTAAGAAGAGCTTCGTCTACCATACCAATAACAGAGTTAGCTTTAGCTGGGCTAGAAACACTGATGAATGTAGCACTAGTAGCTGGACCTACTGGGTTTTTAAGTCCAAGAGCTTGGCTGTTCATAGTACCTATATAAACACGTTTTCTTTCATCCATGTTAGCACCAATATGCAACCACATAGAAGCTGTAGGAGTGTTTTCACCTGTAGATCTAGCGAATCTACCAGTTAACATGTTAAGCTTATTGAATTGAGCTTGTGAAGCAACTCTGTCGATTTCATCTACTAATTGAGAAACTTCGATTTGTACATAAAGTCTGTCTTCATCAGTATAGATACCGTTAGCAGCTTGTATAGCTAATTCACGGATTCTTTGAAGAATGTTAGTAGTTTCTTCTAAGTATCCTTCTGTAGTTTGTATGAAAGATATACCGTCTTGAGTATTTCTTTCAGCTTGGCGTAAACCACGAATTTGTGTACGCATTTTTTCAGATACTGCTAATCCACTAGCATCGTCTCCAGCTTGGTTGATTCTCATACCGCTAGAAATCTGAGCAGCGTCTTTTCTTAAATCTACTTGGCGAAATTTAAGAGTGCGTTGTGCATTAATAGCACTTATATTATTGTTGATAACCATATGGTTCCTCCATGAATTAATTATATGTATTCTTCCCTGAACACATAATTATTATCGGTTAGTGCCTATTAATTATTAATTTTTTTTTGTAAAAATAAAATTTTTTTTCTTCAGTTTTATATAAAATATTAGTCTAATATTATGTTAATATGTCTTGACTGCCTAATTTATTTTTATCATATCATTTAAATTGTATAAAATAAATACTTATAGTTAATAAAAATTTTGTCGTGCGTACTTATTTAAATATTTAATAAGAAAAATAAATAATAGTTATAATTTCTTTTTTAAGTAATAAAATGATAAGGTATGCAGATATATTTAAAATATAATTAGTATGATTTAATACTAATTATATGCTTGCACTTTTTGCAACTTTTTGCGGCGGGAAAAAGTTGAATAAAAAAATTACAAACTTAAAAATTTTCAGTATATACCTAAACAAATATAATTTGTCAATTTCCAAACAGATGAAAATTCTCTGCTAATGCTATTGATAGTTCTTTTTTCCACTTATTACTTTTATT
>NZ_CASEGO010000007.1 GCF_949287625.1 uncultured Brachyspira sp.
AAACGTACCTCCATAATAATTTTTTGATAACCAGCCTATAAATGGTGCTTTATCATTACTAAAATTATTATAAAGTCCGAACTCACCTGTATAATTACTGCCGCCTACATAACCTGATACCTGCAAATATTCTAAATCGCTTCTCCAATTCAATGCCCACGATTGTGTTCCTGAACCTGACTTTATAATTGTTTCTTTTATTATAAAAGATGATGTTTCTTCTATAGTCATATTAATATCCCTTATTTTACTTTCTATATTTGTTACAGCATTTTTTCTATCAGTTATTTCCTGAGTAATTTTGGAATTAGCTGTATTTATAAGACTTTGCAAATTACTGTCTGCATTTTTTCTGTCAGTTATTTCCTGAGTAATTTTTGAGTTAGCTGTATTTATTTGATTTTGTAAATTGCTGTCTGCTTCTTTTCTTTCTTTTATCTCTTCAATAATTTTACTGCTTTCTATACTTATTTTGTTATCAAAATAATTTTTTAATTCATTATCTGCATTAGTATATAAGTTTCTTATAGCAGTATAAATCTGTGTTAAATCTTTATCTGATGGTATTAATCTGCCTTCTTTAATCAAAGTATTAGTTTCATAAATAAGCTGATTGAAAAACTTAGCTTTTAATAAAGTACCTGCTATTCCGTTTCTTTCATCTTTATCTATACAAGTTCCGTCTGCTGCCGAACCAGATACTGTAGGATCATTTAATTTCATATAAATAAAACTCCTTTATACTTAATTATTATCTGCTTCTTCTTTTTTGATGTTTCCAGTTCTTCCTTTGCCGCATACCATAAGACCAACAATAGATGTCTTTTTATTATCAAAAACAGCAATCTCTTTTTGAGGATTATTACATATACTAACTCCGCATATAGCATTATTACATTCAGAATACTGCCCGTAATCCTCTTTAACATCTATAAAATAAACTATCACTATATAAGCAGGAAATATTTTTTCTACAAAGTCTATCAAATCGTCCTGCTCTATTTTAGTATAGAGCTCTCCATCAAGAGTTACTTTAGTTTTTATATCATTAAAGCTAATAATTATATCAGGGTACATTTTATCAAGTATATTCTCTAAATAATAAATACTGCTTCCGCCAACTGCATTAGCATAAATACATATTAGGTTTTTATTAGCTTTTTGATCTCCGGTATTTTTAAGTCCGTATTGTTTTAGCCATTCTTCTACTGTATCATCAGCAGTGTAAGGTATACTCTCATTAGAAATCTCATTAATATATTCTTTTAATTTTGACAATTCATTAGCTAATATATTTATAACTTTTTGTATATTAATACCAAACTGCCATAATCTTCCAATAGGCAGCAAAGACATAAATAGTTTGTAGAAAAAATCTTTATACATAAGTTACAGTTCCTAATTTGGCAAGCTCTCCGATTTTTAATACATAAGGTACAGATATGCTTGGCTCATCTACTATACTTATACTATCTATATCCAAAGTTTTAATATCATTAAGCAAAGCTGTAGATATTAAAGTTGCTTTATCTATTAAATTATCCACATCATTATCATTAGTGTACTGTTTAGGCTTTTTAGTTTTCAAAAAATTATCCCAAGCACTTTCAAGTCTAGTTTTTGAAGCCTCATTTAAAGGCGATAAGTTTCTCACTGTTACATCAATAATTAATTCTCTAGGTGCTTCTACTCTTACTAAACAAGGCGGACATCTTACATCATCAGAAACATAATCTAAAACCTCTTTTAATTTTTCTTCATCTGGTATTCTGCTTCCTGTACTTTCATCAGCAATAGGATATACAGTAACCACTCTGTCATCTTGAGTAGCTCTTAAAATCATAGCCCCTGATATTTCAGGTACTTCAGTTGTCCAAAGTATAAAGTCTGGTACAGCACCGCCCTGAGGTCTTGTTCTTTCAAATACTTGTATTCTGTTTCTTAATGTTTCTATAGCTTCTTCATCTTCTCCTTCTTTTATTATTTCCTCTACAAAAGCATTAGAATCAATATTAGATATAGGGCTTATAAAAGTAAGAGTTTCACCTACTGGAAGTATGGTATCATTTCCTATTATAGTAGAAATGATTTCTGCTTTTCCTTCGCCTGCTATATCCAATTTAGTTTTGCTTCTAGTAAGATATATATAATCATCATGTATAAGCTGTGAGTTCTCTGCTATTTCAGCAAAAGCATCGCCTGTAACTTTTACAGAAAGTACTGTGTTTTCTCCTTTTTTTCTATATATACCATATTGCTGACCTCTAAGCTCAAGGCTTTCTTCATCGGCTGTAGAAGTAAATATTTGTCTTTTTATGTATCTAGCAAATTCATAACAGCTTCTTAATACAGCAGCAAAAGCAGTAGCTAAAACATACCATACGCTTCTTTCAAGCATAATACTTTCAGCTTTATCTGAATAAATTTCAGTTTTAATAGCAGATAAGACATTATCTCTTATCTCTTTAATAGTAGGTATTTGCTTCATACTGCATATTTCCAATAAATATTTTTTTCTGTACCGTCAGGCTCTGTAATTTTTATATTTGTGTCATATCTTTTATTTTCTTTTTTACCATCACCAATTATCTGTACATTAACATTTACATCTTTTGCTTTATTTTCATTTACAAGATATTGAAGTGATGACTGTATTTCATCTTCTAATTTTTTTCTTCCTATTATAGATACTTCTTTTATTGCCTCTATATCGCTTCCTATTTTATCATCTTCATCGGCTAAACAATTTCCGAACCACTCTTTATTAGAAAATAAAGTTACCATTAATGACATATTAAGAGTAGGATCTAATTCTATTGAGGAATTTCCGCTTAATACTATATCCGAGCCGTCTTCGGTAATTTTAAGAACAATATCTCCAAAATCCATATAGTCATTATACAGTCTTCTTATTTTTTAATAAGTGAATCATTTTTGATTTATGAGAATTAATATTATAAAAATATTTTGTTATATTTGATTATCCATGTAAAACTTTGTCATTTTCTATATTATTAAAATTGCCTATAGTTTTACCTTGTAATGCCGCATTCAATGTCTGCTGAAATACTGAAGGACTGTTGTTTCCTGCTTCATTTACTGGAATAGAGCATACTTGTAATATTATCTGTAATATTTGATTATTTTTTTCTAACTCTTTTTTTAATTCTTCTATCTTTATAAGTCCGCCTTCAGCATCACCGTTTAATTTTATTTTTTCTCCTTCAAGCTCTATAGTTCCGTCTTTTAATAATTTTATTTTTGCTTTTATATTTCCGCTGTCATCGGAAGAATAAATACAAGCCTCTCCCTCTTTAAGTCCTTCATCAATTAAATCTTCAAAAGCTAATATTACTTTATAATTTGTATTAATATTTGTAATAAATGCTCTTTTATCTTTAATAGGAACAGAAGTAAAGCCCGAAGGCTGTAAAACCTGTGCCTCAATAACTTCTTTGCCTATAGTTTCAGTTTTTACAAAAGGTCTTTTTTTTATTCTATCTAATATTGACTTTATTGAAGCAAACATATTATTATCCTATTATTTCCTTAACCTACATTAAAAGTGTTATAAGGAGTAAGTTTAAACATAGAATAAAAACCTATTTCATTAGAATAATAGAGTTTTAATGTTTCTATTATAAACTTCGTACTCTCTTCTATTAATTTTTTTGATATTCTTAAAGAAACAATATCCCCTGTATCTATTAATGAATTATTTTTATCAAGCCAGCTTTTATAATGTATATATATCTGATTAGAAGCCATAATATCATAAGCTCTGTCTCTGCTTGCTATATTTCTAAGCTCATCAATAGTTTTTCCTATAGAGTATCTTGAATCTATAATATTAAGTCTGCTCATTTCACTGTCGCTTATAGTAAACTCAATATTTGTACTCTCTTCATTTTGTCCGTATCTTGTATATTTAGCTTTTCTTAAATCGCCTCTGTAATTTATTTTAGCATCATAAATATTATTATAATCATAATCTAAATTGAGTACCTCATTTGCCTCTGCGAGTTTTTCAATATTTTTTCCAAAAACTAAATTACCTTCAAAATCACAGCTTAAAAGAGGAACATATCCTTTTATAGAAGTTCTTGATATTTGATTTTGTATTTGACAGGCAAAACTTTCATTATGATTAAAATAAATAGTATTAAGTTTATCAGTATCTCCTAAAGGAAGTTTTACTTTTATATTATATTCGCCTGATATAGTATTTAAAATATTTCCTATAGCGGTATCTTTATAAATATAATTTTTAATATTAGTAAACTTATGACAAAATACCGAAGTTAAAGCTCTTCCTTGAAGAATATAAGTATTTTCATTAATGACAGTCTGCCAATTTTCTATAATACCTAAAAATACAGTATTATTGTTATATTCAAGCGATACACTTTGAAACTCAAAAGGCTTATAAATATCTTCATAGCTTTCTCCGTAAGGAAGCTCTATAATAATATTTGATGTAATTGCTTTTATATCAAAGTTTACTTCAATAGATTTGAAATACTCTATGGTTTTATTTGCTATGATTAATACTAATTTATTTTGTAATGCCATATTATTTTTTTAATCAATATAATAATTTATGCTTCTTCCTTTTCTAAGCATAAAAATCTCTTCGCCTTTTATATTATTATCGCTTATAAACATATCAAGTGTTTCTTCTTCTATATTTCCGTATACTTCAGAGCATACATCAATATAGTTTCTGTCTTTATTTAGTATCAATGTTCTTTTTGTAGGAAGTTCATTAATATTTTCTATTAAATAAGTCCTAGTCATATCAAACATTTTTACTAATTCTTTTTTAGCTTCTATATTAATAGTATACTCTTCGCCCTGAAGATATTTCTCTTCATAAGCTCCAGCTATTGTACCTTCTATTGTTTCAAAACTTTCTAATACTTTTTTCTCTGTTTCTAATAATAATTTTTCTGTATAAAGAGATTCGCTTTTATCTCTAAAATCTCCGCTTGTTACAGACACGCACATATACATAGCAGCGAAACTAATCATCATCTCTTTTAATGCTTTTTGAGAATATGTATATGCATTATTATTTATCATAGTTTCTATTAAAGAAGAATAGCCTTGTACTTTATTTACTATATTTACAGCTAATTCAGCAGGTCTTTTTAATACTCTGTTTATAGACATCATTGCTAAAAGAGGGTTTGTTACATAATCATTCAAAGTCTGACTAATTTCTGTCTGTATCTCAAGAAAAATATCATCAGCTACTCTTGCCGCATTCATAACACTTTCCAGTGCCGAAGTAAAAGCATTCATATCTTTTTTTAATATATTAGCCTGCATATTAGTATTAGCAGAACAAAGCCCTCCTCCTTTACCTCCGCAATAAGGACATGACATAAAAACACTCCTTTTATTTTTTTTCTTCAATAATAATAGCTTCAGGAGAAGCATTAACAATACTATATTCTTCTGCCCCTTTTTTACAAATAGCATCAAGCATAGGACGAAGTACATTAAAAAACTGACCTCCTATACTGCTTTTATTAACAGAACCAGATGGAGGTATTCCATACTTGTCTACAAGTATAAAAGTTACGCTTACCTTAGACATTCCAACATCTTTTATTAAAGAAGTATTATCTTTAACGCTAACTGTACATACTTTTAATTTATTAGGATATAATGGGTGCTGTAAATATGCAGGCTTATCATCTGAAGCCTTTTGAGATACAAGCCCCATAAAGTATGATGCTTGTTCATAGCAGTTAGAATAATCTGTTTTTATATCAGCATTATAATTTTCCATTTTCTTTTTTAATATTTCAAGTGCTTCAGAACCTTTAGCCTGATAATCAAAAAACACAACATCTAATGTTATTTGTGTTGTATCTTTTCCTTCATCTTGAGCATAAGTAACATTATTAACCGTACCGCTTTGTACTTTTCTTTTAAAAGTATTTGAAGTATTTTCTAATATTAAAGTCATTTCATTTTTGTCAGGAGCTATAAATTTACATTCTTTATAATCATTTAATATTGACATATTCACCGCCTTTAATAAGCACCATTAGGCAAAGGATTTATTTCTGTATAAAAAAATGTTTCAGTTTCAACTGTTGTATCAGGGTCTTTTGTTGTGATATTATTATTATTTTCTCCATTTACTCTGGCATTTTCTTTTATGTTCTCGCCTCTAGCTTTGGCATTATCATCAAGCATTTTCTGCATATTATCAGAAACGCCTCTAAGTCCGTTAAGAATAGCATCAGTTTTTTGAACTGCTGCCTCAAGCCAATTAATACCCATTTTACCTAAAAAATCATTTAATTTATTAAATACAAATGAAGCTCCAGCCAATATTAATATAAATATTCCTAAAATACTGTCGGCTGCCATCTTAAACATAGATAATAATAAGCTAAATAAATCTCCCTGAAAAAATGCCCTAAATACATTAGAAATGTTTTCTATCTTTTTTCCAAAAAACTCAAATATTCCGCCCATACTTTTTAATTTATCAGCTATTTTATATAAAAATCCAGTAAGGCCGTCTGCAATTTTTCTAAACCATTCAAATCTTTTATATAACTGCCCAAATATTAAAGAAAGCCCTATAACAGCAGCAATGACAATTCCTATAATAGCTACAGTACCTAAAGCCGTTCCAGCTAATCCAGCAATAGCTCCTTTAATAGCAGTAAAAGCACCTATTAAACCTCCTTTAATAAAAGTAAATAGCCCAGTAAAAAGTACCTTGAATTTAGTTATTATTACTGAAAATGGAGATGTCAACATCTTTATTATTTGCGGGAAAAAAGATATATTCTTTTTTAATGCTATCAAAGTTCCTATTCCGCTTTTTAGTATGGAAAACCAAAATAAAGTTAATGAAGCTAATTTTGTTAATACAAATAAAAACGGAGCAGCAAATACAAAAGCACCTGCCAAAAAACCTATTATATTTCTAAATGGTCTTAATACATTAAGTATTACAGTAAACACCTTAAAAGCTGCTTTCAAACCGTTTATAAAAGAAACTAATATATCTGCAAATACATAAAATAATGATGTGCCGTTTTTTAAGTTTTCCATTACCTGTTCAAGAAACTTCAAATCAGGCTTTAATGCGTCCAATACTTTTTTTAAAGCTGTCCATATATTGACAGTAGTATCAGTATTATAAATTATTTTTGCAGCAGTATTTGTTTCTTTATCATATTGATACTTTATCCGAGATGCATCAGGTACTAAATACCCTTCAATAATTTTTTTGGTATCTGTAAGCATAGGATTAATTACAGTCTTTAATGCTTCTTTAAAGAAAGGAGCAAATACTCCGCCGAATGCTCCGAAAACTCTGTCTAATTTCTCTAAAAACTGCTGAGTTTGTCCTTCCAAAGTATCATTAAGTTTATTCATAGCATCATAAAACTGTCCGCCTTGATCCGTAAGTAAATGTACAGCATCTATAAGATTATCTGCTTTTACATTTCCTGCCTCCATCTCTTTTGCTAACTGTTCTTTAGTTAGGTTCATAGATTTTGCTAAAGGTCCGTACATATCTATTCCGCCTTTAAAAATAAATCTGTCCAAATGCTCTCTTGTTACTCTGTCTTCAGCAATTATCCTCCCGTATCCCATAACCAAACTTTCAAGTACATCGTCTTTACCTTTAGCTAAATCTCCAAGTCTTTTTAATGTGTCCATAATATCATCTTTCTGAACACCATAGCTTAAAAGTATATTGGCTGAGTTTACCAAAGGCTCGGCTGTAAGAGGTGAGTTTTCTGCCATATTTCTTATTTTCTCTATAAGTTCATCAGCTGCTTCTATATCGCCTTTAAGTGCCGTAGTCATATTTACACTAGCTGTTTCAAGCCATTTGTACGCATCTACCATTTTATTAATGGCTGCCGTCATACCAACAGCTGCTATAGTACCCTTTACAAAAGCGTCCTGCATATACCTATCTGCATAATATAACTGCTGCTGAAGTTTACCCATACTAGAAGTCATACGGGTCATAGGTCTTGTAAATTTGTCTATAAAAGACAATACTACTGCTACATTAAATACATTGCTTGAAACTGCCATATTTGATTAAACCTCTTTTAATACACTATTTATTTTTTAGCCTTTTCCAATGCCTTCTTTTCTTCCTCTGCTACTATATTTGACATCTTAATATATCTTCTTAAATCGCTTAATGTAAGTTTATCAAGTTCATATAATTTAAGATGAAAAGTTTTAGCTATTAATGCTTTTGCTCTTTCTATATTATCCTTTATATTTATTTTATTCTTTACTGGGATTTTTTGTTTTATCCTTATCCAAAAAAGCAGCTAAAAGCATAGCAACAGGAAAAGCAGCTCTTAAATCCCCTGCTTTCATTTGTCTTATTAAAAGATGATCTGCTTGAGAAGAACAGGCTTTAAGTACATCTATACTAGTTTCAAATACATTTACTCCTTCTTCTTTTAAAGATTTCATTTTACTTAAATCATCAGCTTTAGGCTCAACAAGTTTTAATTCCTCTTTTATATTAGCTCCTATTTTACAAGGACTTTTTAATTTAAATGTAAGTACATAATCATTAGTCTCATCTTGTTCTATAATAAGCCTTTCTTTCCTAATAAGTTCTATAATATTTTCTATAATTTCAGAAGAAGCATTATTCTCTTCCTCATATTCATAATCGTATATATGCTCGTATAAAGGATTAAATATCTCCAAAGCATAATTTCTATCCATTTTATATTCCATAATTAACTCCTATTGTTGTTACGCCGAAAAAAATTGCTGTCAGGCTATAGCTAATAAATTAGCTATAGGCAATTTTTTTACGGCTATTGTTGTTATACTCGCCCACCCGTAGGGTACCTACTCGATCGGCTCGCTTATTTGTTTTTACGCCGAAAAAAGTTGCTGTCATTTATTAATTTTCTTATTGCTTTTATTATCTTTTTTTATTTAATGAAGATATTAGCTTTCCTATTTTACTTGTATCTTCAGTAGTTCCGCAGAAATATTCGCCGTATAATGATATAGATGTTGTTTTTTCTGTACCATTAATATTAAGTCCGCCTGATAAAGCTAAATCTCCGCTGTATATTCTTCCGCCTTGTAAAGTAAGTATTACAGGCAGAAATAATTTCTCAGTAAGCATTATCATTAAAAGTCTCTCTATAGTATCAGTTAATACTATTTCTATATCTTTTATACCAGCAGAAACTATATTAGATACTGAATATACTTTTTGCCCGTTGTTAATAGGATATACATAAGTTTTATTTTCCAATGTATATGCCCCCAAAGATGGTATAATTTCGCAGGAAGTACCTGTCTTTATTGGTATCTCATAATTACCAATAGAAAAACTAACTATATCTCCTGCGTAAACTATATTCATAAAACCCTCTTAAAAAATTACATCTTAGTAAAATAGTTTCCTTTCATAGAAAGCTCTATGCTTCTATCCTCTGTACTTATAGAGAAACCGCCTTCTACCATAAGCTCACCGCTGTAAGTATCACCGTTGGCAACAGTAAGAAGTACAGGAACACTCAAGCCATGATCTCTTATATTTATTAAATGACTTTCTAAATCACTTCTTAAAATTACTTTTAATTTTTCAAAACCAGCAGATACATTTTTCCCTCTAAGCACTGAAGTATCAGCAGTACATGCAGTTATTTCATTTTCTTTTATAGGAGAAGTTCCTATATTTGATAAAATACTGCATGTTGCCTCTTCAGGTACAGGATAAGATATATGATCTATAGTTAACTCTTTGACATCACCTGCTATAACTGTATAACCCATTTTTACCTCCTAATTATTATGAATTAACCTGTAAAGTCCAATCAACTTTAATATCAACCTGACCAAGCGGAGTAGAAAAATAAGCCATAAAGCCTATTTCTAATCTTCCAGCTACGCTTCCTATTTGTGCCGTGATATTCTCTATTGATGAAGTAGCATTATTTAAAAGCCCTCTGCCTTCCCAATCTCTTATTAAAGTAGTAAGGGTTGCTTTTGCTGTTTTAGGTTTTACAGCATTTACATCGCTTCTTACACTAGATTCATCACTTACCAAAACCGCTTTATAATAAGGGGCTTTTGAAAATACATCATTCATTTCATACTGAAGAACCTGAAGTTTTCCTATAGTCTGTAAGAAAGAATAAGCATTGCTTTCTGAACCGTCATCTGCTGTTTTATAAGTGGTGAAAGTATCTTTAAAAAGCACCTCTCCATAAGAATTATAAATACTGCATGAACCGCCTTTTTTTACTATATTGTCTATCTCTTCAAACTTTCTGTAAGGACTTTTTCCAGCTATAATACCGTCTATAGCTCCGCCGAAGGCAACAGATACACTTTCAGCAAGTGAGTTTTCTATACTTCTGCAGGCTAAAGCTCCTATCATATATTTAGGTGTTATGCTCTGCTCAGCCCAAAAAGCACAGTAATATTTATCATTTCTATTTTCTACCAAACTCACATAATCGCTTTCTTTTTCATTATATCCGCCTACTACATAAAAACCTCTTTTTTCTGTTGCTGAAAACAATTCCTCTGATCTATCCATAAGAAGATTTAAGTTTTCAGTATCAGTAAAGGCTGTTGCTATAGAAGTATAATAAGTAGAATCAAATTCGCTTAAAACTTTCTCTAATGATACATCTCCAAGTCCGCCTTCTAATGTTTCGCTGCTGAATGTCAAAGATATACCTTCAGGCATAGCATTAGTTTCTTCTTCATTAATACCCTGACTTAAAGTAATCTCATTAGCAGTTTTACCTTTCCATTTAGAAGTTAGTGTAACTTTATCTGTACCGTCTGCTGCTTTAACAGGAACATCTAAAACAGAAGATATTGCTGTTATCATATTAGTATGTATTTGACTGGCATCTTCTCCAGTCTTTACATTTACAGACACTCTAACGCCTCCTATATAAATATATATAGTTCCGTTTTTTGCGGCTGTTCCTGTTACTGTTATATCGGCAGCAGCTTCGCCTGCATCTTCAGCTTCGCTTATAGCAGAAGCATATACATCAAAATTAAGCGAAGTGTCAAATATACCTGTAAGCATTTGATGAAGCTGTGAACCTACTCCAAATCTCTCCGCCTGCTTTGCTTTGCTTATAAGAATAATTTTATCCTTTGCTCCCAAATAAGATGTATCCGCACTTCCCAAAACAAGCATTTTTCTAGGTATGCTTGATATTGAAGTATTTGGATCTTTATTTTCTGTTTCTATAGCTACTATACTTGCTTTTGAACTTTCTGTTAATGATCCCATATTTCCCCCTAATTAATTTATATTTATTTGACTTATTATCTCTTTTAATTCTGTATAATTCTGACTATCGCTAGGATAGAAAGGACACTCTACTGTATATTTAATTCTAGCAGCAGATACTGCAAACTCTAAATTACTATTTTCTATATTTAATTGCTCTATTCCTACAAAATAAAAATTAGAAGTTATATATATTTTTTTGCCGTCTGCCTCTGCTGTAGGCTCTGCAACATTTAAATCCGAAAGACAAGTCCTTACAAAATTAGTATAAATCTGTGAAGTTTTATAAGCTAATTCTCCCTGATTTTCTATATTAATTTTATGAGTATTTTTTACAGGTGCTGTTAATACATCTATACAAAAAGATAATTTATCCTGCTTATATGTTTTTGTATTTAATTTACCTTTTTCTATTTCTGTCATATACAAATTGATTACCGCAGGATATTTTTTTAAAAGTTCAGCAAAATAATTACTTCTTCCAGCATTTAATACGATAGGTCTCTCTTCTTCTTCTAAATAATTTTCAGAAAAAGTTTTTAATACACGAACATAATACTCTTCTATAATATTCCACATAGGAAGTTCTAAATTAGGGTTGGACATAAATTAATCTCCTTCATCTTCCATAACAAGCTCTATTAAAAATGTAGTAACAGACAAAGTATCAGTTTTTTTCTCTGATAATATTTTTCCTTTAATAGTCTCTCCATTAGCATTATTCCACTCTACATATACATCAGTTATATCCTTAGGCTTTAATGTGAAATCTGCAGTTTTTACTATTATTTTATGTTCAGGCAGATCTATACTTACATTTTCCAAAGGGTTATAATTAATATCTTTTCTTACTGCTATGCCTTTAATGATAAGATTCTCTTCATTATTAGTGCTTCTGTCTGTAAACTTAATGTCTGTATTATTATTAAATATATCAGTCAAGTCATTATTAGCCATCTCGCTTAAAGATAATGGTCTTTTCTTTTCTTCTTTATCATTAAAAGGCATAGTATAAGCTCCTACTCATTACTTTCTTTTGCTTCTTCTTTATTTTCTGAAACAGCTTCTTTTGTTTCTTCAGTTTTTTGAGAAGTTTTATCAGCTATTTCATTCATCATCTCCGAAGCATTAGAAGGAGGATTTACATACTCTTTCTTTGTCTCTTCTAAATCAGCACCGCATAAAACAATAGTTCCTTTCTCAAGCAGTTTTTCTAATACATTCTGCCTTTTATAATTTTCTATTATTTCATCTGGTATTACTTCGCCTACAGTTATTATTTTAGATAATGAATAGCCGTTAGGCTTATATGTAATACTTCCTTTGCCTACTTGATATTTTTCAGTATTATTTTCTGATTCTGTTTTAGTTTGTTTAGCCATACTTAATTCTCCTTAAATAAAATATTATTATGCTGCAGCTCTTATAGTTCCCAACCTGTCCATATATGGTAAAAGCGGTATAGAACAATGCCACATTATTAACTCTATATGAGTTTTTTTGCTTTCTATAGTAACTATATTATCTCCGTATCTCATATATCTATAAGCAGCATTACCATAAGGCTCTAATACTTCAGGAGTACCTATACCTAAAGTTAAAGGACAGCCATTAGCCATTATAAGTACATCTTTTGGAGAGAAAAACTCTTCGCTTCCGTTTCTGTTTCCGCTTTCATCAAATGTATCATATAACTGATTATACTGTTTTATTGATACTCTATGAGCTCTAGGTGTAATAAATGAACTCCAAGTATACACGCCTTCTTTATCTGCTTCATCTACTGTAAATAAAGGCTGTATTTCTCCTTTTGATAATACTTTTACTGTATCTCTTACTTTAGTATTATTCATAAAATATTCCCAAGCCTCGCTTCCCATATATACAGAAAAACTTGAAGTGCCGCCGTCTTTATGAAGAATAGTAAATAAATCATCTAAATCAGATATAGGGTTTGAATTATCTAAATCGCTCCATAAATTATTAGGTGTAACATCATGAGTTGCTATTTTAGGAAAACTGACTTGACTTTTTCCGTCTGCTGATGTTACCTCTCCGTCTGTTAATGCTTGTATAGCAGAAAGCTCATTTCTTCTTGCTATAGCTTCCTCCATTTCAGACATCAAATCAACTATTACCATTCCAGCCGCAAGAGCCTGATTATTGTACAAGTTTTCACTTGCCATTCTATCTCTGACCATTTTTTCTGTGATAATTCTCACTTCTTTTATACTAGGAATAGAATATGATGTTATCTGTTCAGAAGGAGACAATTTAGGTGCTGGTATATGCCCTCTAGGAGAATAATCGCCCATAGCACGAACCATTAATTTAGTAGGCAAGTCTATAGTGTTGCCGTTTCTATTTCTTATAATATTGCCTCTTTTAAATAGATTATAAAAGTAAGCTGAAAATTTCTGTACTGCTTTTATTTGATCATATTTTTTACCTAAAGCTGAAAAACCTTCAAATGTAGAACCTACAAATTTGTTATTTGGCATTATTTACTCCTTTATAATATTATCTCTGTTTTCAAAATGTATTAACTCAAACTTATTTCTAAGCCAGCCTTCTATTTGACAGCCGTTTACTGCACTTGTAAGTGTATCCCCGCTTTTATTTAATACTAAAGCCCCCGCATTAATTGCGCCTCTAGTTATTACAGATACTTTTTTATCCTTATCTGCAGTAACTTCATCTTCTAAAAGTATATATAAGTCATAATTAGCTTTTGCTGCTGTATCGCTTGAAAACACTTTTAATTTTCCTGTTGTTTCGTCCATTACTAAAACAGTACCTTGAGGATATACTGCACTGCTTGCCTCTGCTAAAGTATGAAAAACTGTAGAATATTCGCCTGCTATTATATTAGGCTTTCTTTGTGTTGTGAAAAATTTACTGTCTGCCATTTTTATCCTCCCTCATTATGTATTTTTTATTTTCTAAAGCATAATCAACTAAAGCATTGCCTAAAGCATTTTCTTTAGTATTAACAGCTGCTGGAGATGAAGGAGTTGTATTTCTTTCAGCAAGTTCATTTAACTCTGATTGACTTAAAGGCTTCTCTTCATCATCTTTACTATTTTCAGAATTATCAGCTTTATCATCTTCCAGCTTTTTTGCCTTCATATCTTCAACATCTTTTTTCAAAGCCTCATAATCTGACTTTAAAGCAGATATTTGATTATTAAAGTCTGTAAGTTTAGCTGATACTTCCTCACTGCTTTTCTGTATATCTTCTCTAATATTTTTCATATTAGCAGATATACTTTCTTGTATAGCCTGTAATATTTCTTCTTTATCCATTTTATACTCCTTATTATTGTTACGCCGAAAAAAATTGCTGTCAGGCTATAGCTAATAAATTAGCTATAGGCAATTTTTTTACGGCTAATTATTGTTACGCCGAAAAAAATTGCTGTCAGGCTATAGCTAATAAATTAGCTATAGGCAATTTTTTTACGGCTAGTTATTATTACGCCGAAAAAAATTACTGTTTATTCCTTATATAAACATTGCTTTTTCTACAGCTTTATTAATATCATCAATAGTTATTGCCTCATTAAAATAACTTTCTATATCACAGTTCAAATTAATTTCATCTATAAGCCCTAATTCTTTAGCTTTACCAGATAAAAAATAAGAACCGTCCATAGCTTCTTTTTTTACACTCCTATTTGAAAGTATATCTCTTTTAAACATTGAATATATTTCATCAAGTCTGTTTTGAGTGTATTCTTTTGCTCTATCATCTCTTAAATCCTGATACTTGTTAGGGCTTTCTCTGTTTGTAATATATACTTCCGAATCTGAATAATATCTGCCTGATATAACACCTATGCTTCCAAAATATGCAGTTTCAGAAGTAGCTACAATTTTATCGCAGGCACTTGCTAGCCAATAGGCAAGCGAACAGCAGGAACTATCAACAAAAGCAATTTTTTTTATTTCCATCTCTTTAATAGCATTAAATAATTCTGCTGCTCTGTAAACTGCTCCGCCAGGCGAATCTATTATAAAAGCAGCTCCTTTTATATTTTTATCACTTTTAATACTGTTTACTATCTCAAATAATAAGTTTACTGAAGCAGAAGAAAACCAGCTAGGATAAGGATCAATAGCTCCGTATATTCTTATTAAAGCTATATTATTTTTTATCTCAAAACTCTTTCCTATACTGTAAATATTCTGATTATTCATATATTGAGATAAAAGTCTTTCTTCTATAGCTAAATCACTCATTATTTAATTCCTCTTCATTATTATTTTCATTATTATTATTTTCTCCAAGTTTTACATTCAAACTTCTGCTATGCTCTTCTTCATCTGCTATACCTTGAACATTATCTCTAAAATTAGTACCATAGAGTGTACGGCTTGCATATTCTCTAGTAACAAATCCGTTTTCTACAGACATTTTCATAGCTTCTACTTCTTTTGTAGGGTCTAGTGTAGGTATTGCTCTTCCTGTTACTGTATGCTGAAGCCAAGCTAATCTCTTTTCACTGCTTTCTAAAAAGCCTTTTAATTTCAAATCTCTGCTGTAAACAAGCTCTGTTATTACACTTTCATAAAAAGGACTTACAACATTCAAAGCAAAATCTGTCCTTTCCTGTACTACAGTCTCCCACATCTGATTTATAGCCGCCCTTGCTGCCGAATAATTACTATTAAAACTTCCCTTTAATACTTCCGCAGGTATCCCCATAGAAGAGCAGGCTGGAATTAATATACTATCAATAAAAGCAGGTATATTTAAATTAGGGCGGTTTGAATTAGCCTGTACTAATTTCTCTCCTGCCTTTAAATGATTTAATACTACATTAGTCATATTCATTACAGTTGAATCAGTGCTTGGTACTTCTTTAGTTGACTCTATAAAGTTTTTTCTAGCAGGCAAATCTTTTAATTCGCTTTTATCCTCCGTACCTAATTCTCTTTCTATAATTCCGAATATCTGCGAATTAAGAAGCTGAGCATCTAATTCCGCAACATTTGACTGATATATTTTTTCAAGTTCATGAAATATATGACTGCCTCTAGGTATTCCTCTTAAATCTAATGGTCTGTTTCTATTTGCTAAATGTATTATTTGTATCTGACCCATACTTGTATATCTGGGATAATAAACAGCTTTATTTTTTAATTTTTTATTATAAATACTTGAAGTATCTTCATAATTATTCTCTGTTATGTAATATCCTATCTCTCTGCCGTATTTATCTAACTTTATTCCTTCTGCACTGTCTTTTACATAGCTTATGCATTCTGTAGGTATAATTCTTAATTTCACTGGACTTAATACAAAATCATTCGCAGTTCTTTTATGTTCATAAATAAACTGAACAAATACATCGCCGTCTACTACATAGCTTCTATATAGTTCTCTGAAAAACTGACCTGTATTATAATTACCCAAAAAATCTGCTTCTTTGCTTCTTAAAATAGATTTTATTCTATGCTCTATTTTTGACTGATATTTTCTTTTTGTATCTGCATCATCTATACCCAATATTTCCCAATTAGGAAGTACATTGATATTTAATCCCGTACCAACTACATAAGTCATAAGCCAATAAATCATAGCTTTATAATGTACAGAATCAAATTCAGACTGTCTGCTTCTTCCTACTAAAACGACCCTGTCAAAGAACTCATCAACTACAGGCTGTACTCCGTATTCTATTTTAGCTCCGACACTTCTATATCCTATGCCGTAGCCTGTAGTATTTAAATAACTATTTATATTTTCTTTTTCTTCTATTTTAATTTCTTTAATATTATTTCCTGCTTTAATACTGAAAGCACAATTTAAAGCCTCAGATATATCTTTTACAAACTTAAACATTACCAGCTAATACCCTTTAAATTATGAGAACCAAAAACTCTATAGCCTTTATCTTTTACAATTTCATCAATTTTCTCTTCCTGCCATTTCATAAAAAATATTCTCATCAAAAAATATTCATTATATAAGAGCGTGTTCTTTCCCTTTTTAGCATTTAATTTTATATATCTATTTAAAAGCAGAATATACAAAGCAAATACAAGTCTATACCATAAAGTTATATTTATTTTTCCAGCTTCATCTGCTTTAATCATCTATGTCCCATCCTATTTCCTAAATTGCTTCTAATAGAATAAGCCTGAACAGCATCATAATCAGGGTTTATTTTTTTAAGTTCGTCCATATACTGCTTTCTTAACTTTATTAAATCATCTAAATCTTTATAAGTTACAGACTGATTGACTTGACCATCTCCGAATGTATATCCTTTTTTATTGCCTGTTGCTTCTATTTGCTCATCAAGTTTTTTGATTTTTTTTATTAATTCTTCTTCAGTATAAATGCTTTTTAAAGGCATAATAACCTCATATCATTTTTATAAGCTAATTATACAATTTTGTTATTTTTTAATAAGTGAATCATTTTCGATTTATGAGAGTTTTTTTAAATTTATAATATTGATTAAATATATAGAAAATATTTATTATGGTATATTAATAAAAAATTAATTATATTTTAAATAGAAGAACTATAAGGTAAAGATTTTATATAATTTTCCATATATTCCCAATCAGGTTCATATTTATTATTTTCATTTAATATAGAAGGTAATTTTATATGTGATTTTTTTAACCTTTTTTGACTTGCTTTTCTTCCATAGCCATATCTATATTGCTCTTTATTTAAAATAGTTACTAAAAACATAGCAATATATGGATTTAACAAAAATTTAGGTATTAATTTTTCTACATGATCACTTGCTAAAAATGGAAATTCTTGATAAGCAGCATATCCAAGAACTGCCGAGTCTATTGTTATAACATTTCCTTCTTCTGTGTAAAAATCATAAAATCCTGAAACCCCGTTATTGCTAGCTTGTGTTGTAACATAAGGATATATTCCGTTATTTAAATTAGGAATATCATCAGGAGGAGTAGTTTTAGAGCCTTTTATTTTAAATAATTCAGTTAAATTAAAATAATTCCAATTGTTAATATTCAACTTTATAGAATTATTACTTACAGATATAGAACTAATATCATCTTTTTTATTAGAAGCCAATTTATAAATGCAATAATCTTTTATAGTCTTTTTAAAATCATTATCATTTATATTTGTATATGATGTTTCTAAATATTCCTCGGCACACCATTCATCTTTATAGGATAATTTTTTTGTAATAGATAAACCAGAAATAGATTTATTATTTATAAATAAATCTATCCAATTATTTTTTATACTATCCCACTTTTTGTTATAATCATACCTTCCTTTATCTTTCTTTTTACTAAATCCATCATCTTTAAAATAACCTAAAAATGTTGTTTTTATAGATGAATGCGGTACTTTAGCTTCTATTACTATAATACAAGTATTAGTATTTACTTTTGAATTAAAAAATAACTCATTAGGCATTGATAAAACAGCTTTTAATGTATGATTTTTTAAAATTATTTCTTTTAATTTCAATCTTTTACCTTTTTGAGCTAAAACACAGCTCATAGGAACAATAGCGATACATATACCATGAGGAATTAAACAATCTAAAGCATTTAAAATGAACTCCAATTCTTCTTTATCTTGTTTTTTATTTGACTTGTATGGAGGATTAAGAAAAGCTATATTAGGTTTTATTTCTTTTATTTTTTCTATAATATCTTCATCAAAACAACTTCCTAAAAAAATATTACTTTTACCATCTCCATGTAAAAACATATTAGAAACAGCTAGTGGATATATTTCAGGTTGATATTCTGTACCATATAATTGATTTTCTTTTATATTTTTTTCTTTTTTCAAATCTCCATGAGATTTTTCTATCATTTTTTTCATTGCTGAGACTAAAAATCCAGATGTACCTGTACAATTATCATATATAATATCATCAGGTTTTATGTCAGCAAGATCACAAAAAAAATCAGTTATATGAGGAGGTGTAAGAACTATTCCTAAACCTTTGTCAGAATTAGAATATCTTAAAAATTCAATATAAAATTGACCTAATATATCATAATATTTATATGTTCTAGCATAACTATTAATATTTTCATCAATATCATATATAAGATCTTTTAAAACATTTTCTTCTTCTTTAATTAAACTAGTATGATTCTTTATAAAGCTATAATTATCTATAAATCTGTCTATTTTGTTATTCTGCAGATTTTCATTATTTAATTGCTCTTTTATAGTCTCTAATAAGAAATTAGCTAGAATTTGTGATGAAGAAATATTACTGTAATCTCTATAAAAATTAGGATTTTTTAAAGAGATTAATATACCACTTACTAACAAACTCCTTTTATCCTCTTTAATTTTTAAGCTATGTAATTTCTCATTTAATATTTTAGAATAATTTAATAGATTTTCGTATTTTTCTTTCCTTTTTATTTGATCTTGTGTTATACCTGATATAATATCTTCTATTGATAAAAGAGTATTCCCAAAAATACGCTCAGATTCTTGCATCAATTTTCTTTGTATAAAATATGATACTTTTAATTCTCTTTTATCCATTCCACTAACCGCTATAGACAATACATTATATTCTTTTGATAAATAAGAAGAATAAAGTAAAACACCATCAACCGCATACTCTGAGTATCTATTTCTATCTTCACTTTCATGTCTTAATACATCTGCTTTACATTCTACTAAAATAAGTAAATCATGTATTTCTTTAATTCTTATAATAAATTCTGGTTTTCCCTTCCCATACCCTTTTTTTGAAGCATTTTGTAGCAATTTATTTATTTTAGGAACACTAGATATTTGTTCTTCTAACACTATGTTATTATAAAACGGATCTCCCTTAAAATGTTCTCTTACAATATCTTCTGTAATTCTTTCATTTACCATAATAAGTACCTATAGAAATATATAGTATTATATCATATACATTATATCTTTTTTTTTATTCTTTTGCAAATTTTATTTTTATTTATTATTAAAATAATGATTTTTATTAAAATTTACAGATAGAATATCATCATATTTCTTTTTTTCTAGGCATTCATCTAATAACAATAAAAACTCTTTATTATGAGTAGTAATAAAAAATTGTATTTTATCAGAATATGAAACTATAATTTCTATTAACTGTTTCATATCTTCAACAAATAAATAATTTTCTATAATACAAGAAAAACAAATGTATGGATATATTATAAAAATTATTTTAAACCTATATCGACACTTATATTATTTATAATGTTAAGTTCAGATATAATATTTTTTTTAATTTCTTCTATTTTCAAATATTTTTCTGCTATTTCTTCTTGCTTAATCATATCGTAATTTCCATTATTATCAATTGGTATTTTTATTTTTATTTTTTCTATAAGTTCTTTTCCTAATCTTTTATTAGAACCTTCGCCTACTTTATGTAATGGCAATATATTGTTTAATATTGCGTATAAATACTTTATTGATATTTTATTTTTAAATTCATCTTTTAAAAATAAAGCTCCACAATGTGTTGTCATAGAAAACTTGCCATTTCTAATAAAAACTGTACCAACATATGTACCATCTGTAGTCCAAGTTAAACATTCGCAATCATAATCATAAGTGTTTATATAATCAATTATGCCTTCATCTGTTGTTTTAGAGGAATATACAGGAAATACACCTTTATTTTTATTCATATATTTTTTTGTATATTTTGAATTACCTTTTTCTACAAAAAAGAGACCTGTTTCACCTCCTATATATTTTTCAGTCATTTCACAGGTTTCTGTTAGAGAATACATATCTATTAACTGCTGATGTTCTTTTACATTATCTACTATCATATTTATCGTATTTGAAAAATCAAATATAGAAATAGGTTTATTTTTTTCTATTATTCCTAATTCAGCTTTTTCAGTTTCTGTCCAATCTTTTTCAATAATCCATTGTGTTTCAATATTATCTATAAATCTACTAATATCCTGTATTTTGCATCTATTATCTAAATTGATTTCTGAAAAATATTCTTTATTTCCCTTAAATAAATTAAATAATTTTACAGCTTTTTTTAAATCATCTTGTTCTATATCAAATCTGTTTATATCTCTACTTTCTCCTATTTCGCTACACAAATAAGTAAATACAGGTGATATTTGTGTATCAGATAAATTATTTTTTTTAGTTATAGCTAATATATATGTTTTTTTAGGAGTCGTAAAAAAAGTCTTTATAGGTAATGATATAATGGCATCTATATAGCAGTTATCTAAAATAAATTTTCTAAGATTTTTATCATACTTTCTATTAAAAATACCATCAGGCAATATGACAAATGCTTTACCAGATGGCTTTAATGCTCTAACAATCCATTCCATAAAAAGCCCTTCAACACCTAAAGAATTTATTTTAAAATAATTTTTGAGATTTATATCTTTTAATATTTCTTCTTTAAGATTACTGCTTCCGCTTGTAACATATGGAGGATTTGTCAAAATTAAATCATACATATTTTCAATAGGTTCTGATAAAGTTCCTAATATAGAATTAGTTTTTAGTGTAAATGTTTCATTAAATAAATTTGCAAATTCTTTTGTATATTCAGGGTTTTCTTTTATAATATCACAAAAATAAATAAGCATATTTGCTTTAGCTAAAATAATAGTTTTTTGCTCATCTTTATCAAATCCCTTATCAAACCCAACTATTTTAATTTTACACTCTATTTTATTATCTTTTATAAAAAAGAATTTCCTAATATTTTCTTTTATAAACTCCAAAGGAAATTTGCCAACTCCGCAGGCAGGATCACATATAACTATTCCTTCTCTTAATTCACTATAGGCCATTTCATTTATAGCTCTTACTACTTTAATTGGAGTAAAATATTGCCCCCAATTTTTTTTACTAATACTTTCTTTTAGAAAACTTTCAAAAAGTTTACTTTTAAAATCATAATCTATATATTCTAACTTTCCGTAATTATTAAATTTTTCTAATACTTTTCTAAAAACAGTACCATATCCATCTATTGCTTTTTGTTCTTTACTAACAAATATTGTACCATTAATAATAGTTGTTTTATCTATACCAGCAGGAAATAATTCTTTTATTTTTGGTCTTATAATATCTGCATAATGCTGTAAAACATAATTTTCTTCATTTTTGCTATATTTTTTTAAAAGTTCATAAAAATTAAAATCGCCTTTTAATATATTCAAATCACTCAAATATTTAAAAATAAACAATTCTACAAAAGTATATAAACAGTTTTCAGGTGTAGCACCGCTAACACTCCAAACATCCTGCCATATTTGTTTAGATAAATCTGTTGGATCAATTAATTTTTTAGGTAATATTCTATCATTATTACTATTTATAGAATGGATAATGTTATTTATCACATCAAATAATTTAGTATCTTTATAATCAAATAAATATTTAAAATCTTTACCATTTTCATCTTTAATAGTATTTCCTGTTAATACATTTATCCACAATGTTTCTTTTGTATCTGTTGCTATCATTAATTTGGTATTTAATTGTTTTGCCACATTAATTTCTTGATTAATGGCTTTATTTTTTTTATATTCAGTATTAAAATTTCTAGGAGATTTATATTCTATAATTGCTATAATATCTTTTTCTTTAGTAATTAAAGCATCAATTTTTTTTTGATCAATATCTTTACCATAATCAATATTTCTAATTATATTAGCACTTTTTAAGGTTTTTACAGTAGTAGAACCTATATTATAAAAATTCCATGTTCCTATTTTATCAGGATTTTTAATTAAATCTCTTTGTAGAAGCTCTTCTGACATTATTAACCTTTATATAAAAATATAATACTAAGATAGTATAATATAATAATATAGTATAAATTTCAATATTTTTAAATATAAATATACTCAAATTATTTTCTATTTATTTTTCAGTAAAATAAATTGATTCAAGCAAAGTAGTTTTACAAGCCCCTGATTTTCCTACAATGACATTTATATTCTTAAAACTGTCTACTTCTAAATGTTTTATTCTTTTATAATTAGTTATTTCAATGCTTTTTATCATTGTAATCTCCTTTTATTTTATTCAAATTTATTCATTTTCTCCAATGCTATGCCGTCATCGGATTTTAAATAGTTCCAAACTGCTTTATAATTAATATTACCGTTTTTATCTTTAGGCGAAATATTATCTATATAGAAAAATGCTGCTGCTGTACTGTATGCGAATATGTCCAATGCCTCGTTTCTTCTCTGTCCAGCCCTTAAACGCCATTCATATTTATTTGATGAGCTTCTTGTGTGTTTAGCTGCTTTCTCCTCTGCTGTAAGCATTCTAAAAAAGTTCATATCAATATCATTAGGAAAATATGCCCACCTTATAGGAAGCTCCTCTTTATTGTCTGCATTTTCTGATTTTTCTATTGAAAGAGCATTATATACTTCATCTTTTGCCATTGAAGAGTTTAATATTAAAGCAGGCGGATTATGACTTTTATTATCATCTTGAAACCTGTAAAACTTACCTGTATCTTCTCCCTTAATAGCAAATACAACATTTCCGTACTTTTTACTTTTTTGATACATTCCCTCACAAAAATCTGTTACTACTGCTGGAATAAAGCCTTTATCTATAAATACTATAGAAGCATAAAAGCCTAAATGCGATGATTTAATAATTCTCTCTAATAAAAGCCAGCATCTGCTTTGAAGGTTTGAAGTATCACCGTCTAATCTATGATAGCCTAACATATAACTTCTATATCCTTCAGTCCATAAAAATACTCCGCACTCTATATAGCGTTTTTGTATATCTACTGCTATATTACAAAATAATGGTTTATGCTCTAATTCTTCAATATTGAGTGTAGACTGCTTTATTTTACCGTATTCATCAATAGTCTCTTTTAAATAATTTCCTCTGTTTTTATTATAAATATAGTCATAAGGCGGTACATCTTCTATAGCCTTATAAGTCTGACCTAAAACTGTATTATAAAAAACTTTAATAAAACTGTTATCTCCGTTTTTCTCTGCTTCCGCTGCTTTCAAATAATCTCTTATTATACTCTCCCAGCTTCTGAAACCTATAGGAGCATAAAGCGATGACAAATGATAGCTTCTTCTTTTAGGGTCTAATGATTTCGATGTTGCTATCCATTTCGCATGTCCTCCGTCCTCTGCTGTTTTTAGAAAATCTTTTTTATCAACTTCTTTCCAATGGCTTCCGCAGTATTTACATTCATAATGAACTGATGAAGGTATCAAAATGCCTTCATCATCTAATTCATATTTCAAATTTTCAAAATCTAATATTTGAAGCTCTCCGCAGTCCTTACAAGGTACATGATAAAATCTTCTGTCGCCTTCTAAAAATCTTTGCTCTATAAAGGATTCTCCAGTAGCCATTTTCGGAGTAGATTCTATAAGTATTTTTCTGATATTTGAATATGCATCCGTTCTTCTTTCTGCCAAAGTTATAGCATTACCCTGTCCGCCTACATCTATTTTAGCCTCATCTGCTTCCGTTATTATCAATACTTTTATAGAGAAAGATTTTAATTTTGATATTGTCTGAAGTCCGCCTAACTGAATAAATCCGCCGTCAAAAGTTTTATAGCTTTTTGTGTTTCCTGTTTCCCTGCTTTTTTTATTTTTTACAGCCGACTTAAATAAATGTCCTAATCCTGATTCTTCTATTGAAGGACTTACTCTTAAAGTAAATATCTGCTCGGCAACTTCCGAAGTAGAAGCCAAAAACAAAATAGGTGCTGGAGAATTGCCTAATAAATACATTATTAAGTTTTCATCAAGTCCTACTGTAGCTCCAATTTGTGCTCCTTTCATAAAGTCAACATACTGAATAGGGCTGTCTTCATCAAAGTTTCTTATTATCTCTCTTAAATAAGGCGTAACCTTAAAAGAATAATAGCCCGGTATCGCTGAAACTCTTTCATTTAATATTCTAGTTCTTTCTATATATTCTACTATTTCATATTTTGGCTTTACTTCTAAACTTCTTCTTACAATACCTTTAAGGAAATTTAAATCATCTTCCTTCCAATCATTCAATATTTTTTTTGAGACTAGATCCTCTAAATTAATTTCCTTTAATCTTTCCATATTTACACATTCCTTAATTGATTAATAGCATTTTCTGTCTGTTCAGAGAGATATTTTTCTAATTTCATAAACTCACTGCTTAAAGCCTCTCTCAAAATAATAGTTATTTCTTCGGTAGGTACTTCTAACTCAAGTCTGTTTCTAATAATTTCAGCAAACTTTGAAGACACGCTTTTAGGTATGGTATCTATCTGCCCCTTAAAAGCAATTAAAACAGATGGGAATATAACCTCTATAGCTTTTCTTTCTATAAGTTTTCCTCTAAGAAGCATTATCTCTATATGTTTTTTTGTAGCATCAGCAACTAAAACATTTGCTTTAGCTATATTAATATCCATATCCTCTATACTTAGAGAATTATGTTCATTATTGTCTATAATGCCTATTTTCTCATTATCAGTTATATATAGTTTTTGTATTTCTGCTTTTTTGGATTTATTAGTTTTTTTATTTTTATCAGTTTTACCGTAAACATTTCTTGATAAAGCCCAATTATCAGCTGAAGATTTTGCTATTAGTTTTCTTCCTTTCTCATCGGTTATAAACTTTATTCTGCTGTCCTGCTTTTTAATGCATTGTGTGATGTTGGCTTTGGAACAGCCGACTAATTGTGAAAAATCTTTTAATGTTAAATATTCTTCGCCGTTTATGATAGGCATAAAAAACCTTTTTAATATTCTTAAGAATTGGTAAGCATTAAACCATATGATTATTATAAAGAAAGTTAACTAAAAAAGAAGTGAATCAGTTAACTTTTAGTTAACTTTTAGCCAATTTAGTTAACTAAAAAGCCTTAATTTTGATGTTTCACGATACAAAAACAGTATATAATTATCATAATATATTTTGTTTTTAATTGATTTATAATAAAATAATACAATATTAGCTATAAATCAGACTAAAAAGTGTACTATTAAGGCATTATTTTTAGTGTATTTTTTAAGAGAAAGAGGGCTTGCTAAAAAAATAAATGCCTTATGGTGTAAAATTAGTTAACTAGTTAATCAGTTAACTTTCAAAAAAACTTTGTGAGAAAATTTTTTTGGCGGGCACAAAAGCCCACATAAGCCGAAAAAATCAGTTTACAGTACCTTTTTTTATATCATCGGCAGAATTTTTATTTATTAAGCTAGCTAAATTATTAATAGTTTGATTTAATGTATTAATAGAATTATTTAAATCACTTATCGAAATATTATTATTATTTTGATTATCTACTATTATATTATTATTTTCAGTATTTACATCAGCTTGTTTATTCTCATCAGTATATTTTTTTATATAATCACGTACTATATAAGAAACTACTTGATTATTATTTTTTAAATTCAAATTAACAATTATTTCACTTAATTTTTTAAACTCTTCATTTGACAAACTAATTGAAGTATGCAAGCGATTTTCTTTATTATTCATATAATAACCCCTTTTTTTTATTTTATACATTCAATTTAACTCATTTTTGTAAAAAAATCAATAATAAGGACGCATTTTATATAAAAATGAATGCGTTTTTGCTAAATTATATAAAATATATGTAAAAAACGTAGAATAATAGCCAAAAAATAGAAAAAAAATAACTTTTTTCGTCCTATTGGACGCAATAAGTATTGACAAATGCGTCCAAATGCGGTATAATATATATATAAACAATGAGAGAGCAAGGGGGCTTGAAATGACAATATTAAAAAAAGAACAATTAAACAAATTAATCAGTAAAGATTACACAGTAAACAACATGACAACAATAACATTTAATAAAAACAGTATAATCTTTAAGAATAGCATAATAAAAGAAGAGATAAAAATAAACACAGTAGAAACATTTAAAAACAAAACAATAAAACTATTTAGTGAATATTTAATTAAAGAACTTGAAAAAATCGGAAAATTAAGAATTGAAGCAGACGACAAGACATATATAAACGGCATTATATACTAATTTGCTATATAAAATACTATTCTCACACAATAGTATTATATAAATCTAGAGTGATGGGAGGCACTAAGATGTACAAAATAGTGTTTCTAGTTATTACTGTAATTGTAGACATTATTACAATCATAGTAATAATCAATAATAGTAAATAATTTGCTATGTTTGGGGCTTGTATATTCTCTCGGTATATAAGCCCTTAGAAACCTAATATTTATTATAACAGCTTATAAAAAAAAGTCAAGTAAAAAAATGTTCTTTGGAATTAATTATTTTTATCAGGTAAACGTTCAATTAAAATATTTATTGATTGATTTAAATTATTTATAGAGTTTTTTAAATCATCGATTGAATTATTTTGATTATCAGAATGAGAAAATGCAGAGATTTCGGAAGCTGGCGGAGTATCGGAAGTATATTTTTTTAGATAATCTCTAATGGCACGTGCAACTAATTGATTTTTATTACTAAATTCTGTTGCAGCGATTTTTTCAATTAATTGCATTTCCGCATCTGTCAAATTTATAGAAGTCTGTAAACGATTATAAATATATTTTTTCTCATTCATTAAATACACCTTATATTTTTTGATTTATATAAAAAGTATACTTTATTTACTGTCAAAAATCAAGTATTTTTTGTCAAAAACATCAAAATATAAAAATATTTGTAAAAAATGTATTAAAATTGCCTTATTTTTTAATTTTTTGTGATTTTTGACAATATTTGACAGTAAAATGCTTGACTTGCTGTCAAAAATAGTGTATAATTATAATATAAACAAAAAACAAAGGGGCTTAAAATGGAAACATTAACATTCAAACAAGAGGAATTAAAAGACTTATTAAAATTAAACAATAATAACAGACTTGAAAATCAAATAACAATAACATTCAAGAATAATAATGTTGTATTTGATTCAAGATTTGAAAAAGCACAGGCAAAAAGAAAATGTCAGTCAGATAAAACAATCGTTGTATTTGCTAAAAGATTTTTAGAGTTTGTAAAAAATAACAAAGTAATAAACTTAAAACTAGAAAACAATAACAGGCTGTTATTAACTAGTATTCATAACAGCACTGTTATCCCTTGCATCTTAGAATGAGAGAGAAGCAAGGCTGGACTTAATTTAACACTAATTTGATTATAACAGTTTACAAGAAAAAATCAAATTAAAAAACTAAAAAATAAGGGAAGGGTAATATGAAAAAATTAATAAACAAATTAAACAATATAAGAATTTTTATAATATTATTACAATTTGACACAAGAATAAAAGCAAAAAAAATAATAGAAATATTAAAAAGCTAATATATTAATTTGCTATATAAACAGTCTACAGAACTGTATTATATAAATTTAGAGTGACGGGAGGCACTAAGATGGATAAAACCACGCTTTTAATTATTACTATGATAATAGACTTAATAACAATCGTAGTAATAATCAATAATAGTAAATAATAAACATTTGCTATTATTGGGGGCTTGTATACTAGCAATATGCAAGTCCTTAAAAGCTGGCTTTATTATAACAGCTTATATATAAAAGTCAACAGCATAATAAAGGGGATTTCATGGATATACAAACATTTTTAACACTTAATAAAGACAATAAAAAAATATCTCAGGAAGGTAAAAAAGAACTTTTTTATTACTTCCAAAGGACTATAAAAAATAGCTTTATTGACTTAGATATTAATTATAAAGATTTAAGCAGCTATCAGGAAAAAAACAAAAACACTTTTATGCGTGAAAAACATTTAAATGAATATAACATCGGCTTAGCAAGTAATTTAATAGCTTGCTATGATGATAAAGTATTAATAATAAAATAAAACTAAAAAAACTAAAAAATAAAAACTAAGGAGCTTTAACTATGGAAACAATCAATAATTACATCACAATCAATACTCAAAACTTAAAAGTAATAAAAAATACTTTTATGGAAATAATACAAAGCAAAGTAATATATAATATTGAAAGCAATGTATTATTACAGCTTGAAGGCAGTATATTAAATATAGCTGCTACCGATGGAAATATTTTTATAGAAAAAAGAATAAAAGTAATAAATCATAATCATGATAATTTCAGGATATGTGTATATGCTAAAATGTTTTTTAATATAATAAAAGAACATGATGCAGATTTTATAAATATGTCAGTACAGGAAAATCAAAAAATATATTTATTTTATAAAGGTACTTATATCAGAAAAAGAGAAGATAAATATAATAGAGAAAGAAAAATAAATACCCAGCATTTGATTATAGGAATGAATGCAGAAGAATACCCAGATAATAAAATAGATAGAAACTTTACTAATTATATAACAGTTGGTAAAAAAGAATTATTTACTATATTCAAAAAAAGTATAAATACTATAGCCAAAGAACCATTTAAACCAGCTTTAAAAGGCGTATATTTTGACTTTATAAGCACTAATAAATTAAATATAGTAACTACTAACGGCAGACAAATGGCAGTATATAAAATGAATTATCAAGGCTATAAAAAATTAAATAATGCTATTATACCAGCCGAAGCCGTAACAGCATTATTTAAAAATGTTTCTAATATAGATAAAGATATTGATAATAAAGAAACTGTAAATATATCTATAAATAAAGAATGTATACAGATAATAGATAATGATTATATATATACAAGTTCTTTAATAGTTGAAAAATATCCGCCTTATAAAAAAGTTATTCCAAGTAAAGAAAATGAAAAATATAAAAATAATAGAAAAATATGCAGTATAATATTTAATAATGAACAGATGATAGAAATAAAAAAAGCAGTAACAAGCCTTAAAAAACTAAGCAAAGCAAAATCAAAACGCTTGATAATGAAGTTTAATAATAATAATCTTGTTTTAACAATAGCAGATTATAAAGATAAAAATACAGATGATAAATATAATGGCATTCATAATATATCAAATATAGTTATAGATAATATAGAAAGCAATATTAATTATACTATAAATGTAAATTATGAATATATATTAAATATTTTATCTATGATGATAAATAAAGATAAAAATAATAAATGTACACTTGAAATATACAGCGATGAGAAAAGCCCATTAAAGATATTATATAACAATACAGTATATGTATTAATGAGAATGGGAAATACCGAAGAACATAATAATATAATAGAAGAGCATATTAAACAGTTTGTAGAAAATACAGAAGAAAATAAAAATACAAGACAGCAGAGAAGATTTATTGAAAGAAAAAAATCTAAAAAACATACTATAAGATTTATAGATTTTATTAATAGTATAAAAATCATTGATTATAAAGTTATTGAATTAATCAAATATATTGACAGCTTGAATATAACCGATGATGAGAAAATATCATTATTTAATATAAAATATAATAAGTATAAAAAGCCTTATACATGGCATATTACGGATACTACAAAAATAGATATATTGAAAACAGCATAAAGATTATATAAATTAAGCCCTTTTTTCCTAAGCTAGTTATATATTAACTAGCTTAAGGAACTAAAAAATATTTAATATAGTTTTAAATAATATTTTTTGGCTAATATAGCAACAATAAAAAAGCGAGCCAAAGCCCTTGACTTAATTTATTAAGTCAAGCCTCAAGGCGTAGGCGAGCATAGCAATAATAGGAGTTTTTATTATGATAATAGGTACTATAATGTGTTTTAATGCTTTATTACAATGCTTAATAGTTTTAATAGAATATTCTTTTAAGGCAATAGCTTTTATATTTGGTTTAATATATAAGTTTGTGAAATACATTCAAAATAATAAAAAATCAAATATTGAAAAAACAAATTATGATAATCTGATATATACTTATAGAACAGCACCAAAAGATGAAAATAAAAATAAAGAATATACAAATAAAGAAGATATAACAGAGGATAAGAAGGAGAATACCAAAAAAGAATATAATTATCCTAATATTGATTTATTAAATGAAAATAAAGAAACTATATTTAATGATTATATAGATATTGAAGAGATAGAAACTATATTAAAAGAATTAAAAATTAATATAGTATCAAAGGAAATGAAAGAATCAAGAATATCTATTAATTATATTTTTAAATATGACAACAGCATAATAAAAAGCTATACGCTAAGCACGCTTGAAAACAGCTTAAAATGTGCATTTGGTGATAATATAAGATTAAATAAATACTACGCACAGAAGGCATTAGCAATAGAATATATAAAAACAGATGAAAGCAGATATTTCGGAATAAAAGAAGTTATAAATGATGATAATAATTTTGAACTTCCTTTATATTTAGGCATAAACACGGATAATGAAAAAACAGCTATTGATTTAGCCAAAGCACCGCATATGCTTATAGCTGGAGAAACTGGAAGCGGTAAAAGCGTATGTCTAGCCTCTATTATAACAAGCCTTATATATAAGAAGACAGCAGATGAATTAGAATTAATGCTTATAGATAAGAAAAATGAATTGAGTATATTTAATGAACTTCCGCATTTAATATATAATTCATTAAATAATGATGATGATATAATATCAGCATTAAGAAGCCTTGAAGGCGAATTAAGAGACAGAAATAACAAGATAACAAAGAAAGGAGCAAGAAACATACAGGAATATAATAAAAAATCAAAAAACAAACTTCCTTATATAGTTCTTATTATAGATGAGCTTCAAGACTTATTTAATAGAGATATAAAGAAGGAAGCCGAAAAGATATTAAATACTATAGCATCATTAGGCAGAAGTGCGGGTATTCATATAATAGCAGCAACTCAAAGACCTAGTGCTAAAGTAATAACAGGCGAATTAAAAGCAAACTTGCCAACAAAAATAGCTTTATCAGTTGCTAATAACACAGACAGCAGGGTAATAATAGATCATAAAGGAGCAGAGGATTTAATAGGCAATGGAGATGCTTTACTAAAAAGAAAAGAGAGTGTAAAATTAGAGCATATACAAGTGCCTAATATTACGACCGAAGAGATAGAGCGAATAATAGATTATATAAACAAGTAAGCCGAAGCATATCGATAATTTATTATCGATATAATAAACATAACAATATAGGAGGATAATATGCAAATATTTAAAACTTTATTAAAACCTTTATTATTCATACTTATAAATATTACAGAATTATTTAAATGGATTTCTATGAAAAAAGACGGAGATAAAAACACACTTTTTAAAAGATTTGTATTAAAACTTGTGTTTATAACAGATAAATTATATGCTTTTGTAGAGGGAGAATATTCAATAGAAAGTGTATCATTCGGCTACTTAGATGAGGAAAATAATAAATGGTATGTATATAAAGGCGATCCGGAAAAATTTGAAGATGAAGAATATATGGAAGAATATAAGAAATATGCAAGAGAACATTATTCAGGATTTGATAAAAGGGAAGATATGGAAAATCTATTATAAATTGCAATTAAGTTCCTAATTTTTTAGTTTTTTAGTTTTAGGCGGTGATTATGAAAAGTAATTGCCGCCGTTTTTTATTGATTCACTTTTTATTTTTATAGTCAAATATTATTATCTTTATAAGCATAAATTAAGGATAATACTATGGCTGAAACTATAACATTCAAAGAACTTCAAGAAAAATTAAAAAAGTTAGAGAAATTCGCAGAGAAAAAAACAGCAAAAATACTCAATCAGGCAGCATTTGAAGTACAAAAAGAAGCAAGAGCAGAAACTCAAAAAACATTTACTTTAAGAAATCAATATGCTCTAAGAGTAATACAGGTAAAAAAAGCAACTAAAAAAGATAAAAAAAGCATAATAGGAAGCACTGCTGAGTATCAAGAATATCATGAACTAGGAAAGCCATTAAGCCGTAACATTTGGGGTAAGTCATTAACTATAAACCCTATAGCTACATTAAGCGGAAGAAAAAATAAATATACTAATATTATACCAAATAAATATAGATTTAATAAAATGGGTAATATTAGACAAATAGGAGAGAAAATAAAAGAAGGCAAATTAAAAAAAAGAGATAAAAGATTTTTCATATTAAAGCCCAAAGGAAAAGATCCTGCTATATATGAAAGAGTAGGTACAAAAAGACATGATATAAAGCCTATAAGAATATTAAGCCGTAAGAAAAAAATAAGAAAAAGACCAATATTTAAAAACTCCGCTAAAAAAGTAATAAAAAGTAATTATATATTTAAAAACATATCATATAAAATGAAAAAAACTTTAGAGATTTAGTCTTTATTTAGAAGATAATAAGGACATATCACTGCCTCATCAAGATTTGAGACAGTGTCATGATTACATTCTCCATTATCAAAATATATACATTTTTTATAATTAGCCTCACAGTCAATATTTTTATTATCAGAATGTACAGCCTTAATGATGTCTGCCCCAGATACCACAATAGTTTTTTTAGTATTTCTTTTTTTTATCATATATAAGTCCTTATTATATATTTTTAAATATATTCTGCCCCTTATATTCTTCAGTATGCTCTTTTAATACAATAACCTGTCTTTTTTCTATAGGTATTTTTTTAGTAATAAAGTTTCTAGTGGGAGTGATCCCTGTTCCTAACAGCCTAAGCAGGTCGAAAGTGTTATAATATTTATCAGGCTCTATTTTATTAATATTATTTAATATAATTTCTTTTATATTATCCCTTCTTTCCATACGATACCCCTTATAGTTGTTATACTAATAAATGCTCAAAATTATCTTTTTCTTTTACCTGAAGTTTAACAAAGCTCACTTCATTAAAGACTTCTTTTTCTTTGATAAATACAAACCAAGCAACGTCAAACCACGGCTTATTTAATGATTTTATATTTTCAAAAGAAGTAAACTCAACTCTCTTATCAAAAATTAAAGTTTTTATACTAAAGCCTAAATTATTTAACTTATTAAAAAACTTATGCCTTTTTACTCCATGTAAAGCCATAGTAGGAAGTAAAAAAGCAAATCCATTTATGATATTTTTCTCTATAAGATAAATACTTTTTTCTATAAAATCATCTTTAATAGAATAAGGCGGATTAGTAACAACGAATACATTTGTTTTTATAGGCATATTAAGAATATAGTTGCTTTCTTTAATAGAGGAAGTATAAACATTAAAATTATATTCTCTTAATACTTTAGCAATATTAGAATTATTATTAGTATCGCAAGGCTCTAAAATATTATTAATACCATATTTTTTTAATAATTCAGCAATAGGGTACACTGCCTCAGGCGGCGTAAAATACTCATCATTTTTAACTATAGAAGCCGAAGTTTTGAGCTTTCTTATAGAACTATTTTTTTTATTATTATTTTCCATATATTATTGCTATATTATTTTCTTTCGCTAATGACAATATATCTTCAGGAATATCAATATTTCTTATTTTATTAATTTTTTGTTTTATAAGTTTAATAATCTCTTTTTTCATTATTTAATCCTTATATATTTTTTCTAATATTTTCTCTAAAACTTGTATAACTATACTGTTTCCAGACTGCCTGTATAACTGAGTATCGCTTAAATGACTCACCTTGCTGAAATCTTCCTTACTCCAGCCCATTAAAAGCCAGCATTCTAAAGGAGTTAATCTTCTAATACCTTTATCTGTTTTTATAAAATTAGATTCTGAATAATCATTCCTAGTTTTTATTGTATAAGCTATAAAAAAATCTTCTAAATTAAAAGGTTTAAATTTACCTTCAAAAGCTGTTCCTTTTCTCTCTATTGCCTCAAGCTGCTTATCACTTAAATAATATTTTTTATCAGCATTATCTTCTAAAATATTTTTAGCATAAAAAGAGAGTTCTTCCTTTTTAATATTTAAATGAGGATATTTATTGAGCATAGATACTATAAAAACTCTGTCTCTGTTCTGCGGTATGCCGTATTCTTTGGCATTCATTCTTAATATTTTGGTTTTATATCCTATTTTTCCAAGCAGTTTTATTATTGTGTTTAATTCTTTATCAAATTTTTTACTAATAAGATTAGATACATTTTCTATAATGCTTACAGCAGGTTTCTTATGCTTTAATATTTCATAGCCTTGAAAAAATAAAACACTTTTCTCTCCATTAAATCCTTTCTTTGTTCCTATTATAGATAAATCCTGACAAGGAAAACCCCAAGTAAATAAATCAAAATCAGGAAGAGTATTAATATCAATTTTAGTTATATCTCCGTAATTAAGACTTTTATCAGCATTATGAAGTATGCTGTAGCTTTCAGAAGCATATTTATCTATTTCAGAGAAGCCTATTAATTCAAAATCTATATTCAAATTCTCTAATGCCTTCTCAAAAGCACCTATACCGCTGAACGCACTGAATAATTTAATCATATAAAAAGCTCCTTACTTTTTGCTTTCAAAATAAAACACTACATTTTTATTCATATCAGCTTCTTCTATTCTTTCATATCTTAAGGCTAATCTATAAGCAGAATTACATTTAAGCCATTTAACAGTATTTTGTATAGAGTTTCTAAAACCTTCAATATCTCTGTTTCTCTTATAATGGTTACAGCTAAAACAGCATATTATAAGATTTCCTCTGTCATTAGTTCCGCCAACTGCCAAAGGCACTTTATGATCTATAGTAGCCTTTTTATACTCTAATTCTATTCCGCAGTAAGCACATCTTCCATTCATCTCTTCAAATAATTCTTTTTTATGTTTTAGATAACTATTATCTCTTTTATTAAATCTATTATGTTTCATTTTTAATCTCCTTACACAAGCGGTAATTTAGGACTTTCACAAACTATTATTATATTGAATACTTCGCCGATTTTAGACTGATAATATTCTTTTTTATCACCATAACGCCCATATGCATTTCTTATAGTACAGAAAGGAATATTTTTATTTCCTAAGAAAATAAGCTGAATATATTTGCCTTTCTTTAATTCATAATAAGAACCGTCCAAAGCCTTTGTGTCATATTCTAGTAAATCTTTATTTGTATTCTCATCAATATTTATATCCTCAACAGCTATTAATTTAGCCTGATTTTGTCCCCAAAGTTTAGGATATTTTTTAGAAAATTTTATTACGTTTTTTGTCATCTCAAAACGGCACTCCTTACAGTAATATTTATTTCTATACATAGCAGTATTGTTTTTATTCAAAGCCTTACCGCATTTCTTACAGCATAAAAATACAAAAGCATTATTACCATTAAATAATTTTTTCAAATCACTCATACTGCCTCCTTATCTCTAAGTTCAGTTATTTTTTTAAACATACTTTCAACATCATCAAAATAATAATCCTCTTCATTATTAAATAATCTTATCTGACACTTAACTAATTCTATAAGATATAGTTTCTCTCCTATATGAAAAATAACATAAAAATTGTCATGCTCTGCTTTATATCCATATTCTAATAATTTAACTTTTATTTTATTAAGCATTGATGAATATACATTGTTATAATGCTTAAAAAATCTTATTAATCTTCTCATTATGCTATCATCCTTCTAAATCTTCTAATATCAGGAAGCCTGAAATAATTAATTTTTCTTGTATGTCTTTTAATATTTTTTGTGCCGTATAAAATAGGCTTATCTTCCAAATATTTTTCTATTTTGTAAACAGCTTCATAATATCCATATGCAACACTCACAGCATAGCCCTGTTTTGCTTTATCTTTTAGCCATTCTTTTTGTACATCAGATAATCTTCCCTTTACTGTTTTTAATTCTAAAAGCAGTATTTCATGTTTTTTAGTTTTAGCATAAATTATTAAATCACTATGACCTGCTTTTATACCCTGACTTTTCATAAACTTAGCAAGTCCGCTGCTAGCCTTAATTCCGCTCATAGAAGGGTGATAGTCAATATGCTTTTCATTAAGATAAGCTATAATCATATTTTGTATTTGACTTTCTCTAAAAGAGTCTTTATCTCTTTTTTCTGCTTCAATAAAAGCTCTTATTTTTTTATATCTTTTTATTTTATCTCTTTCATCAATTTTTCTGTAAATTATCATTGTAAACTCCATAAACATTAATTATAAATATCTACTTCTTCACCTTCATAAGGAACTTTTACAAGATACTCACTGTCTTTTCCTTGTTTACCTGAAACAAATTTTCCTATGAAATGTTTGTTTAATATTCTGTAAAAATCCTGTCTTTTTATTTTTAGTTCACCGCATAAACCATTAATTATATTTTCTTTTTCTTCATCTTTTATTTCTGCTTCTATATAGCAATCATATCGTTTTCTATCTAACATATCATTAAACATTTCACATAAATCAAGTCCCATATCTATTTCTTCATATTCACATATATAATATTTATATTTGTTATTTTTATAATTTTCAGGATATTCTTTCATTTCATATTTTAATTCATCAACATAAGTAAAGAGATCCCCATAATAAATTAGTTCTGTATTATTATTTAATTCGCTTAATTTTTTCATTTTATTTCTCCTTTAAAGTCATATCTTGTATTAAGAATATGACTGCTATTTGCTATATCTAAAGCACATTCATCACATACAGAAACTAATGTTATTAAACTTCCTATTTGGTAAGCCGCTTCTTTTAAGGCAGTATTTTGATTACAAACTTCGCATTTCATATTCAGCCTCCTAAAAATTAAATAAACTTATATAATTCTTTATTATCAAAATAGAACTTAATTAATTCATCTACTTTATTAACTAATTCTTCTTTTGTAGGTTTTCTTAATTTATCAGTCTTACCCCAAGAAGCATTATCTAAAGTTTTATAATGAACACTCAACTCATAAGAATTGTTATTAAATTTTACCCATATATAAGTCTTATAATTTTTATTTATTCTTATTATGAAGTCATAAGAACAATAACTAGAAATTTCAAATTTATATTTATATAAAGATTTTTCTCTTATTAATTCATTAGCATCAAATGTTTCTTCAGGATAAAATACATCATTTAATTTTTCATTTAATTCTTCAAAACTATCAAGTAAACCTAAATCATATAATTCATCTTTTAATTTTTCTCTTCTATCATTAAAATCCATAGAATCAAAATCTTCATCTTCAAATAATTTATTGAATTTATCATTATCTAAGTTATCAAGTTCTTCAGCCAATAAAGCGATTAAATCTATTTTTAAATTTTTAGTCATTGTTATCTCCTTTATAATTATTCTCCAAATATATAGCAAACAATACTCCGTAGCCTGCTATATCCAAAATAGTATCTTTTAAATCTTCATCTACCTGATGATCTGCTTTATCTTTTAGATTTTTAAATCTATTTATTTTATCTTCTATTCTCACCAAAGCTATATTAAGTCCGTATTCATCAAGCGTTTTATCAAAACTGCTTCCATAGTCGGCGTCTTTTTTTATTAAAGTCTCCGCTAAAAGTTCGCATTTTCTTTTTATTAACTCTTCTTTATTCATGTTTAATACCTCTTAATTCCATTTCAGTTTCAAAAAAACTTAATTTTTGTATAGGTATATCAAGCCCTGCACAAATCATTTTTTCAAGCATAGCACCTCTTGAGTTTTCCGAACCGTTTTCAATATCTATGAGAATATCACAGTCTACAAGCATTTTGATGTCTTTTTTTAAATAGTCTTCCCAACTCCCGCTTTCATTTAAATTGTCAGTATCGATAGGGTTTATTATTTCTGTATCTTGACTGTCATAATAAATACTATAATATTTTTGTACTATTTCTTTGGCTTCTTCAAACTCTTGTTCGTAGTTTTTTCTATTAGTAATAGCACCGCTTAAATATATTTTTAGTTTTCCCATTATTCAGCCTCCGCTTTCTTAAAACTTTCCAAATCTATTATTAAACCTTTGCTAAATACTTCTCTGTCTTCTAACACATTAAAAGTATCATAGTCTATTTTCATACCTTCAGGTAAATCTAATTTGAAATCCCATTCTTTTTTATTAAAAGAAACTTTTATAGCTATAAAATTATTGTCAGCAAATTCTTGTAGTGAATTTAATTTTTCTATGTCATCAGGATAGTAAATATTATCTAAATCTAAACGGCTAAATACAAGCTTAAATCTTTCATAGTCAGTAGTATTAATATATAGTTTTACTGGCATAGGACAATATTTTTTTCTTTCTATAACACCATCAAATAAAATAAAATCTTCACTATCGGCAGAGACGATAATTAAGTTATTGTTTTTAGCGAGAGGAGATAATGCCCTTACTTTCTCATTAAAAGCGTCTCTATCAATATTATTTAATTCGTTTTTTATTTTGTTTATTATTTCTCTTTTATTCATTTATTATCTCCTTTATTTTTTATTTAATTTTTTCAATTTCTCTAATTCTCTTTATTTCATATCCCGTAAACTTTCCGAAGCGTTGTTTAAACTCATCGCAGGATAAAGTATCAACACTCTTACCTTCTCTTTTTAATTTTTTAACTTCGTCTTCCAGCTTTACATCCCCTAAAGCCTCGATAAAGATATTTTGAGCTTCTCTTCCAAACTCTTTTTCAAAAGTTTTTAGATGTCTGTTTTTTACTTTAGTTATCATTGTCTACCCTCCAAACTTTTTTAATTTAATTGATAAAAAGTATATTCAGTATCAAATATTACTTTTTTCTCTTTTAGTTTTTTCTTTTTAGCATATCGAGTAAAAAAACCTCCTTCTTCCATATCGTAAGCGTATAAATCTTTATATTTACTTGCATATTTTTCTATAAATAAATCCAACGCTTTAGTTGATATTCCCTGATTATTTGAAATTGGATTTGAAATAAATAATTCATTAAACTTCATTTTCTTATTATTTAATGTTTGAAGTTTTTTGTTTTTTATTATTTGTATAAGACAAGATTTATATTGATACTCATCTATTGTAAGACCTCTATTAATAATATTCTCAAGATTTATATAATGTCCTAAATAAATTAATTCTTCAGGAGATTTTGAAATATCGTATTTACTCATAACATTTCCTTAAAAATGTGCGTTTATTTTTCTTTGAAAATCTGTTTGTACTAGTTTTATTATTTCAGTACGCTCAAAATCGCCTAACAAATAAAGTCTGAAAAATATGCAGTATATTCCGTATACATATTCGTATAAATCATGTTTTTGATTTGTTGCTTTTAGTCGATGCCAATAATCAAATATAATTTCGTTTGCTATGCCCACTAGCTTTATACTGATTAATTTAATGTCTTCAGTTTTACAATATTCAGTATTCGCTTTTCTGCTTCCCCATACCGTATTTAATAAAGGCATATTAATTAAATCTTGTGCTTCTCTTTCAGTACAATTAAAATATTTTTGTACTGACTTTACATTCGCTTTGCTGTTAGCAAGAATATGACAAACTTCCGTACCTTCCTCATCTGGATTGAATACGCATTTTCTATAATTGTTTGCTAATATAGCATCTCTAAACTCTTGATTTAATGTCATTTTTTAATCTCCTTAATTTATTTTTATTGCTTTTTTATTTGTATACTTCCGCCAGCGTTCTATAATTATACTGCAGTAATGGGGTTCTATTTCCATGCCGTAACAAATACGGTTTGCGTGTTCGCAGGCTATTAATGTACTGCCAGAGCCTAAAAAACAATCATATACAATCATATCTTCAAGTGTACTGTTTAATATAGCATTTTTTATTAATTCAATAGGTTTCATAGTTGGGTGTAAATCATTTTTTAAAGGTTTAGGAATATCCCATACTGTAGTTTTTATTTTACCATTGCCGTAAAATTTATGTCTATTATACCAACCATATAAAATAGGTTCATGTTTATAATTATAATCGCTTCTTCCTAATACATGATTATTTTTATTCCATATTATAATTTGTTTTAATAATAAATTAGATTTAATTACAGTATCAATCATTAAATATATATCTATTGATTGTGGGCTACAAAAATAAAAACAACTATAATCATTTAATATATATTTAATATTAGTAAAAGCATTATACCAAAGTTCTTTTATTTTATCTATTTCCAAATTATCGTTTTTTATATCTGTTTGTATACTATTACCTTTGTCTATAGAATTAAGAAATTGATTTTTACTTGAATAATTTACATTATAAGGCGGATCTGTGAATACCATATCCGCTTTATTGCCGTTCATAAGCAAGTCAACATTTTCTTTTACCGTACAGTCCCCGCATAAAAGTCTATGTCTGCCTAACTGCCAAATATCACCCTCTTGTACCTCAATTTTTGGTTTCAAGGTATCTATGCTGTCAAGTTCGTCTATATCAAATAATAATGCTTCACTCATAAAGCCAATACTCCTTGACTTGATACAGTTTTTATTCTTTTTACAGCTAAATCGAATATTTCTTTATCTTTTTCCACTCCGATAAAGTTTCTATTCATATCTACACAAGCCTCGCCTAAAGATGCCGAACCCATAAAAATATCAAGCACAGTATCATTCTCATAACTTCCGTATTCTATTAATTTTCTCAAAAGGATAACGGGCTTCTCGGTCGGGTGTCCCCATTCTCTTTTAGAAAGGTACTTAAATATTCTGCTTTTATACTGTCCGCCAAAATGAGAGCCGCTTTCTCTAATGTGAACGATAAACTCAACGTTATGTAAATAAGTCTCTCCAAATGGTCTGCCCCCTTTCTCCCATACAAGAACATTTACTTGATACTTTTTATTTTTCTTTCCCCAGCCGATTATTTCAGATAAAAGCAAATCATTACAAAAACAAAATATATTTATTTTTTCCTGTTTCTTTTTTATCAAATTAAAAACTATATCAACATCAAAGCCCATAGAGATATTTTTAATGAAGTCTATATTTTTTTGACTTTCATCAAATCCTGCATTACCTTTACTATAATCATTATAAAAATAAGGCGGATCGGTAATCACAACATCAGCCTTGCCGTCGAAGTTTTTAAGGAAATCAATACAGTCGCCATGAATTAATTTGCAGTTATTTATCTCAATACTCATTAAAATAATCTCCCTTGTAAATCGCCATTTATAGCCACGGTGTAATTAGTAACTCCGCTTATTTTGTCTTTTCTTTTGCCCGTTTCTATCAGTATTCCGAACTTAAGCATATTGTTTACTCTAGCAGATACTGTAGACTTTTCCATTTTTAAGTGTTCTGCTATTTCTCCTCTTGTTGCTTCTTTAAGTTCAATTAAGGCATTGTATACTCTTGCCTCCTGCTTATTCATAAATTTTGAAACATGTTCGTGATAACAATTAGTCGATGTCTGTCTAGCCATTAGAATGCTCCTAGTTTAAGTAATTCTTGTACTCTTTTGTTCGCTTCAAGGTTCGCTTTTATTTCCGCTTCCCAATCTGCCTCACCGATACTGTTTTTTTCTAAAATACTTGTTATATCAGTTCCATTCAGATTTGTTTTTATATCGTTTATAACGTCATCTTCAGTTTTATCCTCAAAAGTTCGAGGGTCATATAAAGCAGGATATAAAAAGTTATAATACTTACCGCTTCTTGCATTGATTTTTAATAATTCTTTCAAGTCATCTATCCAATCAAAATAAAAACTGGTAAACTTATAGCATTCATTTTTTTTCAAATCTTTTTGGATTGTGTCGTTTACGATTGTGAAAGCATAATACATTTTGTATTTACGTTTTGTGTCAGCTAAATACAACTGTAGTCTTTCAGTGAAAGGGGCATAAAAGTCAAGCCCTTCCTGCAGTCCTTTGGCACATTTTTTCACATCGTGATTATACCAGCCGTCGTAATTTTTAAGCATGACAGCTATTTTTAAGCAGTCAAAATAATTAATAAAATCTCTTTTTGTCTGAAGCACAAATCGATTAAGCTCGTTAGCCCATTTGTGCTTTTGTCCGCCGTAATCTATCTTTTGTTTTTGTTGATTGTTATTTTCTCCAGCCATGAACTACCCCCATAGTTTTTTAGCCTTTATAAAAATCCATGCGTATATCCGACGCTTCCCCTTCGTTTTCTCGCTTCGATTTTAATTTACCGTACTCCGTTAGATAAATATTCAAAAAACTAACAAAGTCTTTTTTTCTGAACCGTACATCGCTTTTATAAGCATCATCAACAGCAAAAACTATAGCCCACCCGCAATTATTAAGCCGTCTTTCAAAGTTCCGTTCTAGGTTCTCAAGCTCATAATATTTTAAGACTTGTCTCAATCCGCTTACAGCCTGCCCTGACATTTTGATAACCCAATTTAAAACACATGCCTTGAAAGTCTCTAAATCCCAATCTCCATAGCTGGCTATCGAGTTTATATTTTCAAAATCAAGTTTTAAGTGTGGGGAGGGCTGATGGGACTGTAATTTGTTTTGCATTCCCACCTCACTTGTATTGTTATTTGTAATATTATATGTATTATTCTGTGTGCAATTTTTTTCACCCGTCCCCTGAAAATTTTTTCGCCCGTCGGGTGCAATTTTTTTCACCCGCGTATCAAAATTGTAATCTTCATAATCGTATTGTTCTTCAAGCTCTACTTGTTTATGCTGTATGTAGATATGTCTTACTTGATTTTTTTTAGTGAGGACTATTTTTATATATCCTGCTTCCTGAAGCTCTTTCAAATAGTTTTGTATAGTTCTAACAGATACAGCATAACGCTCTGAAAAATATTCGTTTTTAGCCCAGCAAAAACCTTTTTCATTACATAACGCAGTTATATCTGCATACAAAAGTTTTGAGTTTGGATTAATATTTTTATCTTGTAAAATGTAGCTAGGGATAACAGCGTAATAACTTCTATTATTCATATTCAAGCCTTTCTCCTTTTTACTTCTCTCATATTCCCGTCTTCATCTACTATAGTTATACTGTCTACTGCATCATTCTCATTAAGAGTTTTGCCGACTGCCTTATCTAAAGCATCAAAAAGTGTAGGCTCTTCATCTAATAGTTCGTACTCTTTTATAAATTTTTTATTTGAAACTGCTTTAACTTTGTATATGACTACAAGTTCGCCTCTGTCATCTGTTATGCCCTCACATAACAGCCAATAGTCTGTAGGCACGTTTACTGCTTTAATATTATTTTTGTCATATTCTCCAGTTTTGATAAAAAGCGTTTCTTGTCCGTCAATTTCTCCGTAATAAGCTCCTTGAAGTTCTAAAACTTTGTCTATTCTTGTGCTATAAAGTTCATCATAGTGATATGCGTATAAAACGCTTTGTCTTTTTTTTACTCTTGTCATTAGACTGCCCTCCGTTTATTTTTTTTATAAATGTTTTAAGACTGTATAAGCTCTTGTTTTGCCTTGCCCAAAGTTTTGTATTCTTATGTATCCCGCATCTTCAAGCTCCTCTAAAGCATCACATGTATTTTTTCTATTTTTATGTATCATCTTTACAAGGTCGCTTATCGTAACAAACGTCTTTTTATATCCGTATAATTTATGCATATCTTGATACACTCTTTTAGCTTCATTGCTTAATTCTGTATCTTCTAATACTGCTTTTAAATTTTTATCCATTTTTTCATTCCTTTTTTATTTATCAGCAGGAGTTTTACCTCCCGCCGACAAAATAATATTTTTTATAAAGAGTAAGTGTATATAAATGTATCAGATCTCTAAAATAAATCCGTCTTTCTCATCATCTATTTGATGCGGTGTTTTATTTCTCTTTTCCTGTTCTTTAATCATATTGTCCCAATCATCATCATTAGCAGATGAAAAAGGATCGTCATCTTCCGATACTGTAACAGCTTGAGTTTGACTGTTTGTTTGATTATTTCTTCTTTCTAAAAGAATTTGTTCTATATATGCCGAATATTCCTCTGCATAGCCTATGAGTTTTCCGCTCTTATAATCTCTGTAATATTTTTCTAGTTTTTCAGTAGACATTTCTGTCCATTTACAGCCTTTCGATATTCCTGTCGGACATATTTCTAGCTTTAATGACTTGTCTATTTGAGTTTCATTTTTAGGGTTATCTAATACACCTTCAGCTATTTTCTTTTTTGTGTATTTCGCATTTAATCTGTATAATCTTTCATCTTCATTAAATGCTTTAGCAAGAGTATATTTTTGATATACTTCTCTCGCCAATATTTTTTTCTTATTCCCTTTTAAGTCTTCTATAGTAAAATAATGAATTACATTATCATTTTCTTTAATATATTCATCTTCTAATATTTTACCGAATATCTGTCTATCTTTATACTCAAATGTTATTTCATCTCCAGCACATGCATTACCTTTCACATCATTTACATATTCTTTTATATAATCTGCATTTTCTATTTTATGTTCGTAAACATCTTTATAAGCATTGTATGTGCTGTCATCTGCTTGAGTATCTATTACATTGTGATTAAATCCTTTATCGAAGTCTTGTACTTCATCTACTAAATAAAGCCCGTCAAGACAAGCAGGGTATAAAGCTCTTATGCCCTCTGCTATACATCTTGCCGCAAGCATCTGTCTTGGATATTTTCTCCAATTATCTTTACCCGATAATCCTACCTGCTTTGCTGTTTCCATTGTCCATGACACCTCAAGTTCTCCAGCTTGAGGGTGTGAGAATAATATTTTACATTCGTTGTCGTCTCTTTTTAGATACTTAATCTTACCGCCTGCATTTTGAAATCTAACTAAAACGGCTTGAGATTTTAAGGCTGGTCTGCCTTGTATGATTGAATATTCCATACTGGCTTGTACGGGATTTTTACCCTCCGCCTGAGCTATCATAAAAAGAGTAAAAACTTCTGCAGGGTTTTTAGTACCTAAAAAATTACTGCTTGCAACCAGCTTTGACATTTTATCTAATTCATCAAAACTGTATTGACTTACTTTATTGTTTACATTTGTACTTAATTGATTATTCATTATCTTTCCTCACTTTCTAAAATGTCATAGTCGGGCTGACTGTCTTTTGTTTTCTTTTTATTTCTAAAAATGATTATTTTTATTTTCCTGCCGTCTATCTCAATATTACCTTTCATAAACTTTTTTTCTTTATTAAGCCATAAAGCTACGATTTTATTACTCATTTTTTTATCTCCTCAATTATTTTTTCTGCACAGCTATAATGCACTTCATAAGTGCCGTAACAGCCGTTTATTTTTAGATACATAACTCTAAAATTGTTATGTATCTCTTCCCCGCAAACTGCACATGTGAGTTTATTTTTTTTCTTAAACATATTTTTTATAAAGTTAATCATACTACCCCCCTAGTATCATTATTCTATTTTATCTGTGTCTATTCCAGTAATCTCTTCAAACATTTCTTTATTGAACTCTTCCAAGCTCATCAAATATTTGATAGCTTGGATAGGCATACCTGCCTAAGCCTCTTTTTTTTGTATTTCTTCTGCTGCTTGGATTGGGGTCAATTCCCACTTACCTCCAAATTTTAAATAAAGATCTCTTAAATTATTGAAAGTAGGTTGCCAGCCGTTTAGATAAGAATAAAGTTCATCTTTTACATCATAAAAACGATGTTTTGGAACTTCTATGCCAAATAAAGAGTAAGTTTCTTTTTTATTAGCTAAAAATAAGGCGTCTGATACGCCAAAGCTATTTAATATACCGAAGGAGTTATTAATTCCATCAGAGCAGCTAACTCCATTAGAGTGGCTAACTCCATCAGAGTGGCTAATCCCACTAGAGAGGCTAACTCCATCAGAGTGGCTAATCCCATCAGAACGGCTAATTCCATTAGAGTTATTAATCCCATCAGAACGGCTAATTCCATTAGAGTTATTAATCCCATCAGAGAGGCTAACTCCATCAGAGTGGCTAATCCCACTAGAGAGGCTAACTCCATCAGAGTGGCTAATCCCATCAGAACGGCTAATTCCATTAGAGTTATTAATTCCATTAGAGCAGCTAACTCCATCAGAGTGGCTAACTCCATCAGAGTGGCTAATCCCACTAGAGAGGCTAACTCCATCAGAGTGGCTAATCCCATTAGAACGGCTAACTCCATTAGAGTTATTAATTCCATCAGAGTGGCTAACTCTATTAGAGTTATTAATTCCATAAGAGCAGCTAACTCCATTAGAGTGGCTAATCCCATCAGAACGGCTAATTCCATTAGAGTTATTAATCCCATCAGAGAGGCTAACTCCATCAGAGTGGCTAATCCCACTAGAGCAGCTAACTCCATCAGAAGTGTATATTTTTAATATTCCGATAATTTCGTCAAAGCTAATTTCTTCTAATATTTTTAGTTTATTTGTACATGATTTTTCTTTATCTTCATCATCTACAACATCGCCTAATATTTCCACTCTATGTACTTTTACCCACTGCACAAGCGGATAAAACTTGAATACATTTATTAATTCTTTACAAAAATGAAGCCCATTCTCGCAAAGTGATAATTTGCCTTCTATTTCATAAACTTTTCCTTCTTCGTATCTAAATTTTTCATCACGAGCATCAGGCTGACAATATAAGCCGTCAGCATCTTTATTAAATGCTTTATATCCTATTATTTTTTCCATTTTCTTACCCCCTTAAAAAATATTATCTGCTTCTATATATGTCATCGCTGTACATATCATATGCACAGTCTGCACATAATTGTCTGCCTTTGTAACTAGATACTTCCCAATCTGAACCGCATACAGAACATCTTTCTGTACACTCTTCTTCTTCATAATACTCAATGTTTCTTTCTTTAAACTCTTTATTCATTTTCTGTTTCCTCATTTATACTACTCAATTTGTAATATATAGTGTTTTCTATAAGTTCTTGTAATAAATTCTCCTCTTTATGCGTAATGCCATATCCTCTGCATTCTTTTAAATATTTTTTATCTTTCAATACTTCAGTTAAAACTTCTTGTACTTTAGAAAAATACTCAACTTTATTCATTTTCTACCTCCTCATTTTTTACCTTTCCGCCGAGTATTACTAAATTATGAACCAACTCCGCACCTTCTACTTTTTTACCGTTTTCCAATGCCTCTTTTATTTTTTTTCTATCAATTTCTAATATTACTATTTCTTTTTGATACTCATCTTTTATCAAATTCTTATCTGTAATATTTACTGTTGCTGTGCTGTTTACTCTTACATTGAAAGCACCTAATCTTTGACTTGAATAATCATTGAATAGATTTATGATTTTGCCTGTTTCAATTATGTTTGATTTTAAGAAATTAATTGATTTCTCTATATTTTTTATTCTCTTGTCTGCTTCTCTTTTTATTTCTCTGTTCATCTCAATTTCATTATTTAATCTCTGTACTGTGTATGCCAGCTTTGACAAGTATTCTTTTACTTCTGCCTCATTTTCTTTTAGATTTGCAGACAATTCTTTTATTTTCTCTGCTAACAGTGCTTTATACTCGTTGTACTCTTCTAACTTTTCAACATCATCTTGTACAGATATGAAATAATTGAGTTTCTCAAGCATATCTTCAAGTTCTTTTATCTTATGCTTGCTGCTTATAGTATTTTCTATTACCTCTTTATTTCCCATTTTTTACTCCTTTAAAATTATTTATATATTTTTTGCTTTCCCTATAGGGTGCTTTACCTTGCTTAGAAAATAAAAAAGACAGACTACTAACTGTTTTTGTTAATAATCTGTCTATGAAAAATATAGGTTTATGGATTATAAAATATTTATATGTATTGATTTTTCTATATGATTTTAGTACACTTTTTGCAAAAAGTTTGATTTTAGTACATTTTTCGGCGGGAAAAAGTTGAATAAAAAATTGACAAACTTAAAAATTTTCAGTATATACCTAAACAACTATAGTTTATCAAAAAATAAATTTTTTAAATTTTGAAATTTTTTAAATTTTGATATTTGCGGGGCTTTGCCCACCACGCTGTGTGCTACGCAACACCCCAGTTCTTTTGTTGGCACAAAGAACCATACGCTGTACGCCTCGCTCTGCGTGCCGTAGGCAGGCGAAAAGACTTCATTTTTACCCAAATTTCAGATATTATCATACATTTAATACATATCTTTAAAATATAAAGTTCTAGCAATTGCATTTTTTGCAACTTTTTTGTGCGGCAAAAAAGTTGATAATTCTGTATAATGTGCACCAATTGACAAAATAAAATTGTTTCAGTATATACCTAAACAATTATAATTTGTCAAAAAATTATTTTTTTTAATTTTAAATATTTGCAGGGCTTTGCCCCGCACCCCACTTCTTTTGTTG